>NZ_JBZVGZ010000002.1:0-143055 GCF_058630335.1 Halorubrum sp. SD41 | reverse complement strand
CCCCAGCCGCGAGGCGGGCGCAGGCGACGCAAGCACTGGAAGGAGCGAACGAAGTGAGCGACTGAAGCGCGCAGCGAGCGTGCGCCCGCCTCGCGGCTGCCCCTTCGAGCCCCGCCCCGCACAGCACCGCAGCCTCACGCCTCCCCAGCCTCGTCGGCCTCCCTCCGGTCGGCCGACTCCCTCGCGCGTGCGACATCGCGCCTTCCGGGCGCTCGTCGGCACGCGCCACCGCGTTGTCGTGGTGTCAGTCCGCCGGCGGCCCGTCCCGGAGTGCGAAGCGATTAGTCGCCGCCGCCGCAACGTTCGGTATGGCTGATTTCGAGACCACGCCGGCGTTTCGGGGTTTAAAAAGTCGGGCGTCGGGGCGCGTCCACGAGACCGCCGACGCGGCGGCGATCGACGACGACGAGCGGGCGCGCGGCCTCGACCCGGTGTACGACTACGACGCGGTCGAGCCGGACGACCTGTTCGACCCCGCCGCGCGCGGGGGGAGCGGCGACGCCCGGACCGCGCCCGCGACCGCTCGGGGGCACTGGCGGTTCGACGCGCTGCTCCCCTTCCCGGCCGATGACGCGCTCACCGCTGGCGAGGGCGCCACGCCGCTCGTGTCTACCGAGCGGCTCGCCGAGGAGCTCGACGTCGACGCGGTGTACGTCAAAGACGAGGGCCGGAACCCGACCGGGACCGTCCTCGACCGCGGTCTCTCGGTGGCGGTGACCGCGACGGCGAAGCGGGCGGCGACCGGGGCCGACGTCGAGCCGCTCGTCTGCGCCAGCCCGGGCAACGCCGGGCAGTCGATGGCGGCGTACGCGGGCCGCGCGGACCTGCGCTCGTACGCGTTCGTCCCCTCGCGCTGCGCGTTCTCGAACAAGTCGATGACGAACGTCCACGGCGGCGAGATGCGCGTGGTCGGCGGGCGCTTCCCGGACGCGGCCGCGGCGGTCGACGAGCAGCTGGAGACCGACTACACCGACCTCGCCGAGTTCGCGACGCCGTACCGCCACGAGGGCGCGAAGACGGTCGCGTTCGAGCTCGTCGCCGACCTCGGCGACGCGCCGGACGTCGTCGTGGTCCCGACCGGCTCCGGCGAGGTCGTCGCCGGCATTTATAAAGGGTTCTCGGAGTTGGAGCGGGTCGGCGCGATCGACGGCACGCCGAGGGTCGTCGCCGCGCAGGCGTCGGGCTGCGCTCCGATCGCGGCCGCGGTCGAGCGCGGCCTCGACGAGCCCGAGCCGTGGGGGACGCCCGACACGATCTGCGGCGAACTGGAGATCCCCGACCCCGCGGGCGGCGCCGCGGCCGTCGAGGCGGTCACGGAGAGCGGCGGGACCGCCGTCGGCGTCGACGACGACGACATCTTGGCGAGCGCGGTCGCCGTCGCACAGAACGAGGTCGTCGAGGTTGGCGCGGCGGGCGGCGCGGCCCCCGCCGGCGCGTGGGCGCTCGCCGAGGAGGACTTCTTCGACGGCGACGAGACCGTCGTCCTGCTCAACAGCGACGCCGGCCTGAAGACGCCGGACATCCTGCGCAGCCACCTGATGGGCCAGGGTATTTAAAAGGAAACCGCCGATCCGGGCCGGTGTCGAATCCGCGACGGGTTCGACTCAGTCTCGCCGCGCGAGCAGCCCGGTCCCGAGCAGCGCGAGCGCGGCCGCGACGACGCCGAAGCCGGGCGACTCCGCGCCCGTGTTCCCGTCGCTTCCGTCGCCGTCGCTCTCGTTCCCGTCCGCGGCCGTCAGCTCCGTCTCGTTCCCGTCCTCGCCGTCGGTCGACGAGCCGTCGTCCGAGCCGTCGGACGCGTCACCGTCGCCCGACGAGTCGCCGTCCGCCGAGGAGTCTCCGTCGGTCGAGCCGTCGGTCGACTCGCTGCCCTCGCTCCGGAGTTCGACCACCGCGTTCGACAGCGTCGTCGTGGACTCGATCACGCTGCGCGGCGCCGGCTGGTTGAGGTAGTTCGTGTTCATCACGACGTAGCTGTCCTCGACGCCCGCGGTCGTGCTGGCGTACGGCTCCTGCTCGAGGATGGCGGCCTCGGAGTCGGTGACTAAGATCAGCTCGGGGTCCGTCTCCAGGATCACCTCGTCGGAGAGCTGCGGGTACCCCGAGCCGACGTCGGCGGCGACGTTCTCGGTCCCGCCGACGTTCATGATCGCGTCGATGAAGGTGTTGTTCGCCGCGACGTAGCCGCCGCCGAGCGGGTACAGCGCGGCCGGGCGGTCGACGTCGGCCGTCCGCTCCTCGGCGGCGTCGACCGCGTCGTACATCTCCTCGTTGGTCTCCGCGGCGGCGTCGCACGCGCCGACGAGCCGGCCGATCGTCTCCGTCTTCTCGGCGATGTCCTCGACGTCCGTCGCCGCCGGGAAGTGGTACACGGTCAGCCCCTGCTCGCGGAGCGGCTCGACGTCTGCCGCCGAGGCGTTCGGCGCCAGCACGAGGTCGGGCTCGGTGGCGACGACGCGCTCGACGCTCGCGCCGAACTCGGCGGAGACGTTCGCGCGCTCCTCGGCGCCGTCGAGGTAGAAGGCGAACTGGCTCACGCCGACGACGCGGTCCTGCTCGCCGAGCTCCCACAGCGTCTGCGCGGCCGACGGGTTGATCGTCGTGATCCGCTCGGGACGCTCCTCCAGCGTCACCGTCTCGCCGGTGGCGTCGGTCGCGCTGAACGGGAACCCGCAGGCGCCGTCGGTCTGTGCGAGGCCGGTCCCCGTCGCGCCCGCGGCGCCGACCGACCCCCCCGCGCCCGCCGTCGGCTGCGCGCTCGCAGTCGGTCCGTCAGTCGATATCGTCGGCTGTGCGCCCGCGACCGTCCCGGCGACGCCGCCGATCAGGGCGGTCGTCACAAGCACGGCCATCGCGATCGCGAAGCTGTTTCGCATCGGATCGACGACCGGCCTCGTCCAATAAGTATTTACCTACTACAAGTTGTGTTGGAGTACGCATGCGACCCTGGGTGCGGTCGGCGGCGTGGTCGGCGGCGGGAGCCGCGCTGCTCGCGGTCGTCGTCGTCGGCAGCGCCGCGATCGGACCGGTTCGAATCCCGCCGGAGACCGTGCTGAAGTCGGTGTTGAACGCGCTCGCGGTACCGGCGGGGATCGAGACGAGCGCGGGCGGCGTCGGCCCGCTGCCGATACCCGGCGTCGGCCCCCTCACGATCCCGGGCGTCGACCTCGCGTTCGCCTCGCCGTTCGCGTATCCCGTCGACTCCGTCCACCAGCAGATCGTCGTGGGCGTGCGGCTCCCGCGGATCCTGCTCGCCGCGCTCGTCGGCTTCGCGCTCGCGGCCGCCGGCACGGTGATGCAGGGGTTCTTCCGCAACCCGATGGCGGACCCGTCGATCATCGGCGTCTCCTCGGGGGCGGCGGTCGGCGCGGTCGCGTTCATCGTCTTCCCCGTCGCGCTCTCGACGACCGTCGCGCTCCCCCTCGTCGGCCCCGTCGAGGTCGCGCTCTCGCGGGGTACCGGGACCAGCCTCTTCGCGTTCGTCGGCGCGCTCGTCGCCGCCTTCAGCGTGTACGCGATCGCGACGCGAGGCGGTCGGACCCCAGTCGCGACCCTCCTCTTGGCCGGTGTCGCGGTCCAGACGTTCCTCGGCGCGGTCGTCTCGTACCTCCAGCTGCAGGCCGGCGAGTCGCTCCGACAGATCGTCGCGTGGCTGATGGGCCACCTCTCGGGCGCCGCGTGGAGCGAAGTCGCCGTCACCGCCGCCGTCGTGCCGCCGCTCTTTCTCGTGCTGCTCGCGTACGCCCGCGACCTCAACGTCCTCCTGCTCGGCGAGGAGGAGGCGCGCGGGCTCGGTATCGCCGTGGAGCGCACGAAGCGCGTGCTGCTCGCTGCCTCGGCGCTCGTCACGGCCGCCGGCGTCGCGTTCGCCGGCGTGATCGGGTTCGTCGGGCTCATCATCCCGCACATGCTCCGGCTCGTCGTCGGCCCGGATCACCGGGTGCTGCTCCCGTCGGCAGCGCTCGCCGGCGGTACCTTCCTCGTCGCGGCCGACACGGTCGCACGCTCCGCGCCCGCGGAGTACCCGGTCGGGATCATCACCGCCGCGGTCGGCGCGCCCTTCTTCGTCTACCTGCTCGTGACCCGAGAGGTGACGGAACTGTGAGCGCCGACCGCCCCGAGGAGGTCCGGGAGTCCCCCGACGACGACGTGCGGTCGGCCGCGAACGGCCCGGCGTCGCTCCCCGACACGGCGCTCTCGTTCGGCGACGCGCCGCTCCTGTCGGCCGCTGACGTGGCCGTCTCGTTCGGCGACCTCGACGTCGTCTCCGGCGTCGACCTCCGGGTCGAGCCCGGCTCGCTCGTCGGCCTCGTCGGCCCCAACGGCGCCGGCAAGACCACTGTGCTGCGCGCGGTGACCGGCGCGGTCGAGCCGGACGCGGGGACCGTCGAGATCGGCGGCGACCCGGCCGCGTCGCTGTCGGCCAAGCAGGTGGGCCGGCGCGTCGCGAGCGTCCCGCAGGCGACGAACCTCGCGTTCGACTTCCGCGTGCGCCACGTCGTCGAGATGGGCCGGACGCCGCACCTCGGTCGCTTCGACGCGCACGGCGTCGAGGACGACGCCGCGGTCGACGCCGCGATGGCCGCGGCCGACGTCGAGCGCTTCGCGGACCGGTCTATCACCGAGGTCTCCGGGGGCGAGCGCCAGCGCGTGCTGCTCGCCCGGGCCTTAGCGCAGGCGGCCCCGCTCCTCCTCCTCGACGAGCCGACCGCGAGCCTCGACGTGAACCACGCGGTCGAGACGCTCGAACTGGTCCGCGAGTTCGTCGACGACGGCGACCGGGGCGCGATCGCCGCGATCCACGACCTCGACGCCGCCGCACGCTACTGCGACGAGGTCGTCGTCCTCGCGAACGGCGGCGTCCGGGCCGCCGGCCCCCCCGAGTCGGTGCTGTCCGCCTCGACCGTCGGCGCGGCCTTCGACGCGGAGGCGTTCGTCGGCCGCGACCCGGCGACGGGGACGCCGGCGGTGACTGCGTTCCCGCACAGCGACGTCGAGCCCCGCCGCGTCCACGTGATCGGCACGGGCCGGCCGACCGCGCGCGTCGTCGCCCGGTTGGCCGCCGCGGGCCACGAGCCGTCGGTCGGCGTGGTCCCCCCGGGCGACGCGGCCGCGGGCGCCGCCGCTGACGCGGGAGCGACCGCCGTGACGGCCCCGCCGTTCGAGGCGCCCTCCGAGGCGACGCTCGCGGCGGCACGCGAGCTCGCGGCCGACGCGGACGCGACGCTCGCGGTCGGGACCGAGCGCTCGGGCGACGGGGCGGACGGCCCGACCGCGGACGGCCCGACCGCTGACGGTCCGAACGCCGAGGTGGCCGCGGCCGCGGACCGAGTCGTTCCGGTCTCGGCCGACGTCGGCGGGGGGGAACTACTCGACGCTGTCGCGGCCGCGACCGCGGACGGCGAGTGAGTTCTCGCCCTCCCGCCGCCCGCGAAGCGTCACCGTTTATTCGCTCGCCCGCGTCCCTCCGACGATGAGCGTTCCCTGCGTCGCCGTCGACCGCGAGCGCGGCGAGAGCGTCCGGAGCCGGCTCGCCGACGCCGACGCCCTCGACGGCGACCATCAGATCGCGGTCGAGGACGACACGATCTACATCCCCGTCTCCGCCCGCGACCGAGTGCCCGCCGACCTCGCGGACCGGATCGTCGAGCGCGACGCCGCGGCGCGGGACCGCCCGACGACGCCCGCGGAGATCCTCGGCTACGAGCCCTCCCTGGAGCGGCTGGGCGACATCGTCATAATCGACGAGGACGACGACGAGCGCGCCCGCGAGATCGCCGACGCCGTGATGGCCGCCGATCTCCCCTGCGACACCGTCCTCAACCGCGCGTCGCCGATCGAGGGCGAACTGCGGGTCCGCCGGTGGGACGTGCTCGCCGGGAACGGTACCGAGACCGTCCACCGCGAGTACGGCCACGAGTTCCTGCTGGACGTCGCCGACGTGTACTTCTCGCCGCGGCTCGCGACCGAGCGCCACCGCGTGGTCGAGGGGGTCGAACCCGGGGAGTCGGCGGTCGACATGTTCGCCGGCGTGGGGCCGTACGCGGTCCCGATGGCCTCTCGCGGCGCCGACGTGGTCGCCTGCGACCTCAACGAGCGCGCCGTCGAGTACCTCCGCGAGAACGCCGAGCGCAACGGCGTCGCGGAGCGGGTGACCGCGGTCGCGGGGGACGCCCGCGAGCTCGCCGACGAGTACGCCGACACGGCCGACCGCCTCGTGATGAACCTCCCGCACTCCGCCGAGGAGTTCTTGGAAACCGCCGTCGCGCTCGCGGGCGACGACTGCGTGATTCACTACTACGACATCCAACACGAGGACGACCCGTTCGGGCCGGGGCGGCGCGCGATCGAGGCGGCCGCCGGCGATGACTACGCGGTCGAGGTCGAGACCGAGCGCGTCGTCCGGTCGTACGCCCCCCACGAGTACAACGTCTGTCTCGACGTGCGCCTAACGCGCGTCGAGGACTGATTCCGGGCGCGTCGCTCGCGAGGAGCGGTCGAGACAGCGAGAACGCCGCGCCGCCCCGAGGGGGGTCGGGGACGGCGCGGCCGGGGCCCGTCACATGACAAGCGGTCGCGGCGGCGGTCTCGGACCAGAGGCGATTCTGCGCTTGGCGCGTCGGAGACGCGTTTCACACGGTAGCCGCGACGGAACGCTGATGGGGATGACGGCCGCGCCGGGTCGTCGTGGGGGTGACGACCGGCGAGGCTATCGCCGCCCGGTACGGGCTTCGACCGGGCACGCACCGCCGGGGGATTCGATCCCCGCCGTCTCGGCGCGCGGGCGGTGTTATCACACTCAGATTGAAGTCCGAACACGTATTTAGTCTTTTTCCTTATACACCTGTATTGTGTTCCGATTTCTTGTGCGTATCTGAATAGAAATCGAGTGTATTCACGACGCACGTCCGGTTAGTACCGGAATAATTCGCCGGCTTCGGTGCGCGACTCGGCCCGTCGGATCGCCGCTCCGTCCCCGTTTCGGAACCCTTATTTTTCCGTCCGGGAAACGAAGTATGCGTGCCGGAGTAGCTCAGCTGGCAGAGCGATTCCTTCGTAAGGAATAGGTCGGGGGTTCAAATCCCCCCTCCGGCTCTTCTAACGGAACGAAGTGGGATCGAAGAGCCGCGGGAGGGATTTGAATCAGGGAGTGAAGCGAAGCGGAACGACCGTGGTTCACAATCCCCCTCCGGCTTCCTGCTGCGAACAACGTGAGCAGCGGAAGCCAAAGCGGGATTTGAACGAGGCCGGACGAGTGCGAGCGAGTTCGGACGTTGTTCACAATCCCTCCGGCTCTTCTGACCGAACGCCGCGAACCGGAGAGCCTTGCCCGCCGCGTTGTCGCTACTTTCGTCCCCTCGATCGACCAATTCCGATCGTTCGGTCACCTCCTCGCGCGAAGCAGTTTATATTATCCAAACAATATTAGGCGTGTGATTATCTGCCACGGACGCATATCGGTTAATATGCGACCAAAATACGACTGCGACGGAGAAGAAGTGTACGAGTGTTTCGAATGCGGTCGGCGGACCGGCTCGCCCGGCGAGTGCGAGTGCGGGGGTGAACTGCTCCACATCGGCCGCTCCCGGGACCTGTGAGTCGGGTCGAACAGAATCGGATCGAACAGAATCGGCCGCGGACCGCCGTCGGTCCGGTCAGTCGTTGCTAGCGTCGCGCTCGTCGCTCTCGCTCGTCCCGCCGCTCTCCCCGTCGCCGTTCTCGTCGTCGCCTCCGTCGCCGTCCTCGCCCGCGTCCGCCTCGGGGTCGTAGTCGGGCAGCGAGAGGACGTTCTCGCGGCCCAGTCGGAAGCCGTCGAGGTCGCCCTCGTCGCGCAGCCCCGTCACCACCTGACTCGTCTTCGCGGCGGTCCAGTCTAACTCCTCGGCCACCTGCTTCTGTTTCATCCGCCCGCCCTCCGACTCGATCAGCCGAAGCACCTGCTCCTCGTTGCTCAACAGGTCGCTGTCGACGGGCGCCGCCTCGTCCGACCCGCTCTCCGATTCGCCGGCGGCGTTCGCGTCGTCGCCGTCGGACTCCGGCCCGTCGCTCGCGGCCGCGCCGGCGCCCGCAGCGCCCGCAGCGCCCGCCGCCTCCGCGGTCGCGTCGCTCTCGGTCGCGGGGTCTCCGCCACCGCCCGCGGCGACTCCCGCTTCCTCGCCGTCCCCGTCGTCCCGCCGACGGTAAACGACGGCGCCGCCGGCGACGACGAGGACGGCGAAGAGCGCGACGAGTCCGGCCGCCGGGAACCCGGAGAGCGGCCCCGCGGGCGCGACCGAGATCCGCGGCTGGCCGGCCGAGAAGTCGACCGGCCCGTTCCAGACGACGGACCGCTCGCGCACCTCGCTGGGATCCGGCGTCGTCTCCGCGAGGCGGTACCCCTCCGGCCACGAGACGATGAGCGACGAGGAGTCGTCTAAGAACAGCCCGTCGACCGCGTCGCCGACGCGCAGCCGGTCGCCGTCGACGGCGGCGAAGTTCGTCCACTCGAACCGGTAGGTCAACACGCCGTACGCCTGCGGGAGTTCGCGCCGCTCGGCGGTGACGGTCGCGTTCGAGATCGTCATGTTGCGGCCCGTCGCCGACTCGGCGGTCTCGGCGGTCGAGGCCATCCGGTCGCGGAATCGGGTCGTGTACGCCTCCGTGTCGTTCGCCACGTCCGCGCGGAGCTGTTCGAACGCCCGCTCCTCTTCGTCGGTCGCGAGGCGGATCCGGTACTCGACGGTCCACTCCGCGTCGCCGTCGGGCTGGACGGCGACCTCCAGCGACACGTCGTCCGGTTCGACGTCCATCTGGGCGAAGCCGCCCTCGAACGGGACCGCGCCCGCGCCGCCTGCGCCGAGCGCGAGACCGACGGCTCCGAGGAGGGCGAGAACGGCGAGGAAGATCGGCGCTCGCTGCACAGACTGATTCACACGGACGGCCGGTAAATTCCTTCCCATCCGGGACGGGATCGGCCCGCGGGCGCGGGTCGGCTCGCGTCGGGAGCGGCGCTCACGGCGCGGCGCGGATCACGCAGCGATGCGCGAGAGACTCCCGGCGACCGTCGCCGGAGCGCCCGCCGCACCGTCGGGCGTCGGGGCGTCCGCGTCGTCGGTCGAATCGTTCCCGTCGGGACCGCCGTCGCTCGGACCGGCTCCGCTCGGACCGCCGTCGCTCTCGGACCCGGTTCCGGAGTCGACAGGCGGGCCGGTCGACGCGTTGCCGGATCCGTTGTCAGTGGCGTTCCCGGACGCCGGCGGGGTAAACGGATTCGACCGGTTCACGTCACCAGTCTCCGGCCCGTTCACGCTCCCCGCACCCGGCGGTCCGGCGGACCCGTTATCGGAACCACCGAGCGACCCGTTTCCCGGGTCCGCTCCCGGTGGTCCGATCGATCCGTTCGACGCTCCCGGCGCTCCCCCGAATCCGTCTCCCGGACCGCCACCGCGCGATCCCTCGCCGGGCGGCCCCGCGTCGCCGGGCGGGCCGCGTTCGGTCCCGTTCTCGGGCGGCCCCCGGCGTTCCGGACCGACCGGCCCCCCGACGCCCTCGCCGGCCACGCCGCGGGCGATGGCGGCGACCTCGGGGCCGCTGAGCTCGTTCGCGCGCTCGCGCAGCGTCGCCAGCCGCTCCTCGTCGACGCCCGTCTCATTGCGGACGGCGGCCGGGAGTTCGGCGGCCGCCCTCGCGCTCCGGTTCAGCGTCCGGGAGAGCGTCTCGATCCGGGCGGTCGTCGTCGCCATCCGCGCGGCGTACTCCCCCTGACTCAACTCGCCGGCCGCGCGGCGCTCGCGCAGTTCCTGCTGTCGCGCTTCGAGTTCCGCGAGCCGCTCTTCGGTCCGGTTCAGCCGCTCCGCCACGACGGCGGCGCGGCTCTCGTTGGTCTCGGACCGTCGAAGCGCGACCTCGAACGCCCGCGACTCGACCTCGCCCTCGATCTCGGCGCCCTGGACGCCGACGACCCCGGCGAGCCGCTCGCCGGGGCTGAGGTCGAGCGTCTCGTTCGCGGCGCCCGAGTTCGCACCGCTCCCGTTGGGCGCGTCGGTCTGTGCGGTCACCACTCCCGCCGGCGCGGCGGCGGCGGCCCCCGCGATCACCACCGCGGCGACGGCCGCGACGACGAGGCTTGCAATCCATCGATTCATTACCTGCGTGTCCGCACTCCGTCCCTATATACCCGAAACTCCGTTAAGCCGGATCAACGCGGATTAATCGCACGACGTGACGGGGCGTCGGGGGTCAGTACGTCTTCGCGAAGTAGGCGGTCCGCTCGGCGGCCTCGTCGCACATCGCGCAGGTCTCGCCGTGGTCCCCGTCGGCGAGGGGGTCCTCGTCCTCGAACGGGACCATCACGATCTCGGCGGCCAGCGGCTCCTTGATCGGCTCCTCGCAGGCCTCGTCGCCGCACCACGGCGCCTTCACGTAGCCGCCGTGCTGGCCGAGCGTGCCGAGGATATCGGCGCGGTCGTCGGCCTCGCGCACGCCCTCGTCGAGCGTCTCCTCGGCGGTCGCGTACAGCTTGGCGTAGATCTCGTCGAACTCGTCGCGGACCGTGTCGGCGACGCCGTCGCGGTCGACCGTGACGCTCTCCCCGTCGGGGCGGTGGACGAGCGTCAGCTCCTCGTCGTCCACCTCGTGGGGGCCGATCTCGATTCGGAGCGGGATCCCGTTCAGCTCGTGTTCGTTGAACTTGAAGCCGGGATTGCGCTCGTCGCGGTCGTCGAGCTCGACGCGGATCCCGTCGGCGTCGAGGTCCTCGACCACGCCCTCGGCGTAGTCGAGCACGTCGTCTTTCGTGTCCTCCTGCCAGATGGGGACGACGACGACCTGCGTGGGCGCGACGGTGTGAGGCAAGACGAGCCCCTGCTCGTCGGAGTGAGTCATGATCAGCGCGCCCAGCGCGCGCCACGAGAGGCCCCACGAGGTGGTGTGGGCGGTCCGCTCCTCTTCGTCCTCGTCGGAGTAGGTGATGTCGAACGCCTCCGCGAACGACTGGCCGAGGTGGTGGGAGGTGCCCGCCTGGACCGACTTCCCGTCGGGCATCAGCGCCTCGACGGTCGTCGTCGTGTCCGCGCCGGGGAACTTGTCGTGGTCCGGTTTCTGTCCCTTCAGGACCGGCAGCGCGAGCAGGTCCTCGTAGACGGACTCGTACTGGTCGAGCCGCGTCATCGTCTCCTCCCAGGCGTCCTCGCTCGTCGCGTGCGCGGTGTGGCCCTCCTGCCAGAGGAACTCCTTCGTGCGGAAGAACGGCTTCGTCTCGGTCGCCTCCCACCGGACGACGGAGCACCACTGGTTCACGCGCAGCGGGAGGTCGCGGTGGCTCCGGACCCACTGCGAGACGTACGGCGTGATGATCGACTCGGAGGTGGGCCTGACCGCGAGCCGCTCTTCGAGCTCCTTGTTGCCCGCCTCGTCGACCCACGCGACCTCGGGGTCGAACCCCTCGACGATGTCCTTCTCTCGTTCGAGGTACGACTCGGGGATGAAGAGGGGGAAGTAGGCGTTCTGGACGCCGGTGTCCTTGAACTTCGCGTCGAGGAACCCCTGAAGGCGCTCCCAGACCGCGTACGCTCGCGGACGGGTGACGATGAAGCCGCTCATCCCCTCGGGTCCGTAGTCTGCGAGGCCCGCCTTCTGTACGACCTCGGCGTACCACTCGCCGGTGTTGTGCGTCTTGGACTCGGTGATCCCGAGTTCCTGGTCGTCGTCGCTCATTACTCTCGAAAGCGGGTGTCGCGGGCTTAAAAGGTCCGAACCCGAGCGCCGCGGCGCCCCGAATCACCGTCGAGCGTTCACGTCCCGCACCGACGGAATCCGCGGAAACGTTAACCGCCTCGCGTCGCCAAACTCGGCCATGGACCTGTCGGGGCTGCGCCGACACGCGCCGCAGTCGCTCGCCGGCCGGCGGGAGGCCGCGGTGCTGGCGCCGGTGATCGCGCGCGACGGCGAGGCCCACCTGCTGTTCACCAAGCGCGCCGCGCACCTCGGCGAACACCCCGGACAGATGAGCTTCCCCGGCGGCGGCCGCGAGCCGATCGACCGAACGCTGACGGACACCGCGTTACGCGAGGCCGACGAGGAGGTCGGCATGCGCCCGACGGAGGTCGACGTGGTCGGCCGGCTCGACGACACGCGCACGTCGAGCAAGTACGCGGTCCGCCCGTTCGTCGGCGTCGCGCCCGACCGCGAGTACGTCCCGGACGAGTCGGAGGTCGCGGAGGTGGCGATCCTCGCCGTCGACGCGCTCACCGATCCCGCGAACTACGAGTCGGAGCGCCGCGTCGACCACCCGGAGTACGGCGACCACCGCGTCCACTACTTCCACGTCGGCGGCTACACCGTCTGGGGCGTGACGGGCCGGATGGTCGTCCAGCTGCTGGAGCGGACGACCGACTGGCGCGCGCCCGCCGAACCGGACCGCGTGGTCGGCGCGGACGCCGAGCTGCCGATCTGAGTTGTATATCCCGTGGGTCGTTCTCTTATAAATAACTGGCAGTAGATCGGCGGCGAGCAGTGCCAAACTCTCAGCCGCTCCCTTATAAATGGCTAACAGTGGGACGGCGGCGAACACCGCCAAAGCCCCAGCCGCTCGCTTATAAACTGCTACGTACGGATCGATCACGAACACCGCCAAAGCCCCAGCCGCGAGGACGGCGCACGCTCGCTGCGCGCTTCGGTCGTTCGCTTCGCTCACTCCCTCCAGTGCTTGCGTCGCCTGCGCCGTCCTCGCGCCTGCCCCTTTGAGTCCCACCCGCACGGCACCGCACAGCACCTCACGCCTCCCCAACCTCGTCGGCCTCCCTTCGGTCGGCCGACTCCCTCGCGCGTGCTCCTCGCGGCCTCCGCTTCGCTCCGGCCGCTCGCAGGCACGCGCCACCGCTGTGATTTATAAGCGATGCTCGTCACCGTTCTCGGCTATTTAAATATCGGATCGCTCGCGGTTCGGCGAAGGCCGACGGTCGTGCCGGATCCTGCGGACCTTTGTCGCTGGCGCGGTCACTCGGTGGTATGCCACGCGAGTTCGACTTCGACTTCGACCTGCTCCGAGAGCTGACCGAGGCCCGCGGCGTCCCCGGCTACGAGGACGACGTCCGCGAGATCGTCCGCCGCGAGTTCGCCGAGAGCGTCGACCGCGTCCGGAGCGACGCGATGGGCAACGTCGTCGGCACGGTCGAGGGCGACTCGGACTACTCGGTCGCCGTCGCCGCCCACATGGACGAGATCGGGTTCATGGTCCGCCACGTCACCGACGAGGGGTTCGTCCAGGTCGACCCGCTCGGCGGGTTCGACGCCCGTGTGCTGCGCGCGCAGCGCGTCACCGTCCACGGCGACGAGGACCTCACGGGCGTCATCGGATCCGTCCCGCCGCACACGCTCACGGAGGAGCAGCAGGAGGCCGAGGACGAGGTGAAAGACGTCTTCATCGACCTCGGCCGCGACGCCGAGGCGGTCGAGGAGTTGGTGAGCGTCGGCGACCTCGTCACCCTCGACCAGACGACGACGCGCATGGGCGACCGGGTCACGGGGAAGGCGCTCGACGACCGGATCTGCCTGTTCGCGGCCCTGGAGGCCGCCCGCCGGATCGAGGATCCTGAGGTGACGATCCACTTCGCCGCGACCGTCCAAGAGGAGGTCGGGCTCCGCGGCGCGCGGGCGCTCGGCGTCGACGTCGACCCGGACCTCGCGGTCGCCTTAGACGTCACCGTCGCCAACGACGTGCCCCAGATCGGCGACCCGGCCGACGCCGTCACCGAGCTCGGCGAGGGGACCGCCGTGAAGCTGAAGGACTCCTCGGTGATCACCAGCCCGAAGGTTCACCGTCGGCTCACCGAGGTCGCCGAGGAGGAAGCGATCGACCACCAGCACGAGGTGTTGCCCGCGGGGGGCACCGACACCGCGGGGTTCCAGCACACGGCGGGCGCGAAGCCCGTCGGGGCCATCTCGATCCCGACCCGGTACCTCCACACGGTCACCGAGACCGCCGACGCGGGCGACGTCGAGGCGACGATCGACCTGCTGACGGCCTTCTTGGAGTCGGAGACAGGCGAGCACGACTACACGCTCTGAACGGGTACTCCGTCGCCCCGCCGTGTCCGAGATCAGTCGTCGCCGGGGACGGCCCCGCCCGGATCCCGGCGAGCGCGGTGAGCCCCCCGCGCCTGCCACGCGAAGCCCGTGGTCGCGAACGCGATGAACCCGGCCGCGAGCAGGAACCCCGTCTCGGTGGTCGTCCAGTCCATCGTGGTACCGACCAGCACGGGGCCGACGACCTGCCCGACCTTCCACGAGACGGAGCGTAAGCTCATCGCGCTGGCGACGGAGTCGTACGCCTCGCCCTCGCTGACGAACAGCGACATGCTCGCCGGCAGCCGGATCGAGTCGGCGATTCCGAGCAGCGAGTAGGCGCCGAACAGCACGAAGAAGGCCCCGCCGAGCGTCTGCGAGTCGCCGAGATAGGAGACGGTGACGGGCGACAGCGTCCCCTCGAAGTACGCCGCGAGCGGGATGACCGCGGTGCCGACGCCGTACAGGAGCGCGCCGACCGCGACGAACAGGTAGGTGCGCTCGTAGCGGTCGGTGAGGTCGCCGACGAACCCCTGCGTGAGCGCCTTCGTTAGCTTCCCGCCCGCCATGATCCAACCGATCGCGAACGCGGAGATGTCGAACGACGTCCGCGCGTAGATGGGGAGGAAGATGATCACCGCCATCTTCCCGACGCTGAACGTGAACCGGAAGAAGACGAGCGCGCGCAACATCGGGAGGCCCAGCAGCGACCGGAACGTCTCCAGCCCGCCCGCGTCCTCCGGGTCCTTCCGACCGCCGGGGTTGTCGCGGAGGAACGCGAAGACGAGCGCGAACGCCGCGAGCGTGACGACGGTCAAGACGAGGTACGTCTCGGAGAAGCCGTAGGCGTAGAGGAGGTAGCCGCCGACCAGGTCGCCCGCGAGCGACGAGACGGAGGCGAACTGGTTGTACGAGCCGAGCCAGCGTCCCCGCTCGTCGTCGGGGCTGATCTCGCCGATCACCGTCGCGCCCGTGATCCAGAGGACGCTCGCGCCGAGCCCCTGGACCATCCGCACGAGGATGATGTGGACCGAGCTGTCGACCAGCGCGAAGCCGACGAAGACGGCGACGTTGATCAGGAACCCGCCGAGCAGCCACCGCTTCGCGTTGCCGGTGTCGACCTTCCGCCCCAGCGGGAGGACGATGACTAGCTGGACGATCGCGAACGCGGTCCCGAAGAGTCCCTCGATGAACCCGGTGGTGCCGAAGAGATCCGCATACAGCGCGAGGGCGATGAGGATCGTCGAGTACGCCTGGCTACGGGCGAACGCGGTCCCGGCGAGCGCGGCGAACTCCCGGTCCCCGAGCAGCCGTACCGAGTTCCCGAACTGGGCCACGGTCGTCTCCGATCCGAGTCAAGGGGAGCCCGAAAAAAAAGCGCCGTCGATCCGGCGGTCCGCGTGGGGTTATCGTTTCAAGCGGGCGAGACGCGAGTCGGGCGCGACGCCGACCCGCGACGAGCGGCGTTCCAGCGTCGAAATAATGGCCGGTTAATTCATACGAGAGTGTATACAATTCCGGCTACATCGCATGCGTCGTCGACAGTACGTGCGAGCGCTCGGCCTCGGCGGTGCCGCCTCGCTGGCCGGCTGTGCGAACCGGACCGCGGAGAGCCCGCCCGACCTCGGCTCGCTGACGCTCGCCACCGCCACGACGGCGTACGACAGCGGGCTGCTGCCCGTCCTGAACCGAGGGTACGCCGACCAGTTCGGCGCGGGGGTGGAGTCGGTCGTGCGCGGGACGGGGGCCTCACTCCGCACCGCCCGGGACGGCGACTGCGACGTCGTGCTCGTCCACGCCCGCCCGCTTGAAGACGAGTTCATCCGCGCCGGACACGGGATCAATCGACGCCGGGTGATGGTCAACGACTTCCTAGTTGTCGGGCCGCCCGACGACCCCGCGGGCGTCGCCGGAAAAGATCCCCTGTCGGCGTTCAAAGCCATCGCCGACGCGGGGGCGAGGTTCCTGTCGCGGGGCGATCGGTCGGGAACGCACATCCGGGAGCGCCGGATCTGGGACGAGGCGGGGGTCGATCCCGGCGGCGAGTGGTACCTCGAGACCGGTCAGGGGATGGGCGACACGCTGACGATCGCTCGGCAGTCGGGCGCCTACACCCTCGTCGACCGCGGCACCTTCCTCGCCGTGGGCGGCGACGGCACTCTGGCGCGGCACGTCGACTTCGGGATCGACGACCCGCCACCGCTGCTCCGAAACGAGTACGCCGTCATCCCGGTCAATCCCGCCCGACACGACGCAGGGTACGCGCTCGCCATGTCCTACGTCGGCTACCTCACCGGCCCCGGACAGTCGCGGATCGAGGAGTTCCGGGTCGACGGGGAGCGGGCGTTCCGACCGCTCGCCCGCTCGGCCCAACCCGCGTTCGAGCAGTACGTCCCGAGCGACTGGCCGGAGTAGGAGTGCGGGCGACGGCGGTCCCGGGGTTAGCGCCCTGGCTCGCCGGTATCAGTCGTGTCGGAAGCAGCGCGACCCGGTGAACGCCATCGCCATGTCGCGCTCGTCGGCCGCGGCGATCACGTCCTCGTCGTTGACGGAGCCGCCCGGCTGGATCACGGCCTCGATGCCGGCGTCGGCCGCCTCCTCGACCGCGTCCGGGAACGGGAAGAAAGCGTCCGAGGCCATCACGGCGCCCTCGGCGGACTTGCCCTCGGCGTCCTTCTCGGCCTTCATCGCCGCGAGCGTCACGGCGTCGACGCGGGACACCTGCCCCATCCCGACGCCGACCGTCTCGGTGCCGGTCGCGAAGAGGATGCCGTTCGACTTCACGTGTTTCAGCGTCTTCCACGCGAACAGCATCGTCTCGACCTGCTCGTCGGTCGGCTCGCGCTCGCTGACGACCTCCAGGCCGTCGGCGGTCGGGGACTGCCGGTCGCGCTCCTGGACGAGGCGGCCGCCGACGATGGGCTTCTCGGTGAACCGCTCGGAGAAGCGGTCGTCGCCATCGCCGAGCGGGCCGACGTCGAGCACGCGGAGGTTCTTCTTCTCGCGGAGCACGTCGAGCGCGCTGTCGGTGTAGCCGGGCGCGACGACGACCTCCTTGAACGAGTCGGCGACCGCGGTGGCGGTGTCGGCGTCGCACTCGCGGTTGAGGGCGACGATGCCGCCGAAGGCGGACTTCGCGTCGGTGCGCAGCGCGCGGTCGTACGCGTCCGCGAGGTCGGACCCGACCGCGCAGCCGGCGGGGTTCGTGTGCTTGATCACCGCGGCCGCCGGCTCGTCGAACTCCTTGACGAGGTCGAGCGCGGCGTCGGCGTCGTTGTAGTTGTTGTACCCCATCCCCTTCGCGCCGGGGTTCAGCTGGTCGGCGTCGACGACGCTCGCCTCCTCGCAGCCGTCGTCGACGTACAGGGCGGCGTCCTGATGCGGGTTCTCGCCGTACCGGAGCGTGTCGGTGCGCTCCTCCGAGACGAACCGCCGCTCCGGGAAGTCGCCGCCCACGTCGCCCTCGACCGCGACGCCGACGGGCTCGCCGTCGGCGTTCCGCTCGACCGTCACCCGGTCCTCGGCGAACCAGCGGACCGCCCGCGGGTACGCCGTGAACTCGGCCTCGCGGAGGACGCGCGCCTTCAGCGAGTCGGCGTCGTCGTCCTCGTACACCGGGATCGGCTCCTGCGTGACGACCGGGCCGGCGTCGACCTCCTCGGTGACGACGTGGACCGTACAGCCTGTCGTCCGGACGCCGGCGTCGAGGACCTGCTCGTGGGCGTCCGTGCCGGGGAACGCCGGGAGCAGCGACGGGTGGACGTTCAGCGTCGTCGGGACGGCGTCGAGGAACTCGTCGGTGAGCACGCGCATGTAGCCGTCGAGGCAGACGAGGTCGACGTCGTAGTCCGACAGGCGCTCGACGATGCGGCGCTCGTGCGACTCGCGCGACTCGCCCTCGTCGCGCTCGACGACCTCGGTCGGGATCCGGCGCTCGGTCGCGGCCCCTAACACGGGCGCCTGCTCGCGGTTCGTCAGGACGACCGACAGCTCCGCGCCCCCGGGCGCGGCGTCGGCGATGTGTCTGAGGTTCCGTCCCCGGTTGCTCGCGAGTCCCGCGATCTTCATACTCGACGGTCCGACCGATCGGGTATATCGATTGCGGTCCGCGCCGCGGTTGTGTACACGTCTACGGATCGGAACGGGCGATCGACGCGCTTCGAGGCGGCTACGGATCCACGTCCGTGCGACGCCTCATCGACACGCTTTTGCTGGCGCCGGGGGCAGTCGCGGACATGACCGACGACTCCGAACCGACGGCCGACGACGCCGAACCGACGGCCGACGACGCCGAACCGACGGCCGACGACGCCATCGCCGGCCTGTCGCGCTCGGACCCGCTCGCAGCCGTCTCCCCCCTCGACGGGCGGTACGCCGGCCGGACGGCACCGCTGTCCCCGTACGCGAGCGAGGCCGCGCTGATGCGCGCCCGGACTCGCGTCGAGGTCGAGTACCTGATCGCGCTGGCGGGCCTCGACGCGACCCCTGTCGGCTTCGACGAGGCGACCGAGACCGCGCTGCGCGGCGTCTACAGGGATTTCGACGCCGAGGACGCGCGGCTGATCAAGACGCTGGAGACCGAGGGCGCCGCGGGGTACGACGCGACCAACCACGACGTGAAGGCGGTCGAGTACTTCCTCCGCGTCCGGCTGGCGGAGGTCGCCGATGGCGGGGCGGACGGGGACGCCGCCGCCCCGCTCGACGACGCCGAGTCGCTGTTCCCGTGGATCCACTTCGGGCTCACCAGCGAGGACGTGAACAACCTCGCGCACCGGCTCCTCGTCAAGCGCGCGGTGAGCGAGGTGATCGTTCCCGCGGTCCGCGAGGTGCGCGACGCCCTCGTCGAACTGGCGCACGAACACCGAGCCACGCCGATGCTGGCGCGCACGCACGGCCAGCCCGCGACGCCGACCACGTTCGGCAAGGAGATGGCGGTGTACGCGGCGCGGCTCGGCCGCGCGCTCGGGCGGATCGTCGTCGCGAACGAGGACCTCTCCGGCAAGCTCGCGGGCGCCTCCGGCACCTTCGCCGCCCACGAGGCCGCCTACCCCGACGTCGACTGGCGGGCGTTCTCGGAGTCGTTCGTCCGTGACCTCGACCTCGAACACACCGCGCTCGCGACGCAGGTGAACCCCTGCGACGACCTCGCGGCGCTGTTCGACGCGCTTCGCGGCGTCAACGACGTCCTCCTCGATCTGGACCTCGACGCGTGGCTGTACGTCTCCGACCGCTACCTCGGGCAGGAGGCCGTCGAGGGCGAGACGGGGTCGTCGACGATGCCCCACAAGGTGAACCCGATCGACTTCGAGAACAGCGAGGGGAACCTCTCGAAGGCGAACTCGGACCTGACGTTCCTCGCCGACTACGTGACGACCTCGCGGCTCCAGCGCGACCTCTCCGACTCCACGGTCAAGCGCAACGTCGGCGCCGCCTTAGCGCACTGCCTGATCGGCTACTCGAAGGCCGCGGACGGCCTCGCCAAGGTCGTCCCGAACGAGGCGGTCATGCGCGAGGAGCTGGACGCGACCCCCGAGGTTATCGGCGAGGCGGTCCAGACGGTCCTGCGCCGCGAGGGCGACACCGAGGCGTACGAGCGCGTGAAGGCGCTCTCGCGCGGCCGGTCGGTGACGCTCGACGACTTCCGCGACCTCTTCGACGACCTCGACGTCGACGAGGCGGTCCGCGCGGAGCTGAAGGCACTGACGCCGGCCGGCTACACCGGCGTCGCCGAGGAGCTCGTCGACGAGATCGACGCATAGCGGGAACGACGCGTACCGAGAACGACTCAGCGCGTCGAACGGCTCCCGGGAGAACCAAACGAGCGCGTCAGAGAGGAGCCCGTAGCGGTCTGCTTTTCGGATGTATTTTCGTTCGAACCAGCGAGTCCCTGAACGGTGCCACCTGATCGGTCAGTGATAATTCACACGGCGCCAAAAGAAGTTTATCACTCGCAGTATCAGTCGTGATCGATGCCCTCCGAAGACGACGAGACGACGTACTCGATGTTCGGCAACGACGCGGCCAACGAGTTGGGCCGACCCGCGGACGACGACCGCGTAGACCCAGACGCGGCGGGGCTCGGCGACGGCGAGGACGGCTGTCCGAAGTGCGGCGACACCGAGACGGAGACCGACGAGATCGCCACCAGCGGCACGGGCCTCACCAAGATGTTCGACGTCCAGAACCGGAAGTTCGTCGTCGTCTCCTGCGCAGAGTGCGGCTACTCCGAGCTGTACAAGGGGCAGTCGTCCGGGAACGCGATCGACTTCTTCCTCGGGTGAGTCGCCGGGAGAGCGACCGATTTTTGTCGGACGCGGAACCAGTCGCGGTATGGTCTCCCTCCGACCGCTCGCAGCCCTCCCCGTCGTCGGCGTCGTCGCCGACGCGCGCACGTATCGTCACCTGCTGTACCTGCTGATCGCGGTTCCGCTGGGGTTCCTCTATTCGGGAATCGGGTCGTTCGCGCTCGTGTTCGGACTCGTCTTCTCGGTCGTCCTCGTCGGAGTCGGCCTCTTGGTCGCGGCCGTCGTCGGCTCGCGGCTCGTCGCCGGGCTCGAACGCTGGCTGGCGAACCGTCTGCTCGGGACCGATCTGGCCGCGCCGGACGACCTCCGCGCCGCCGCGGACGACGGCGACGCGGGCGCGGTCGCGACGGTTCGCGCCTACCTCGCGGCGCCGTCGACGTGGCGCGGGCTCGGGTTCCTCTCGCTGAAGTTCTGGGTCACGGTAGTGGCGTTCGCGCCGCTCGCCGTCCTCGCGCAGGCGCTCTCGCTCGTCGCCGCCCCGGTCCGGTACCCCTACTCGACGCAGTTCGGCGAGGTGAACGGCGAGCCAGCGGTGTGGGCGATCGACACCGCGCCCGAGGCGGCGCTCGCGGCGGGACTCGGTGTCGCCGGACTCCTCGTCGGCCTCCACCTGACGAACCTGATCGCGAGCGGCGCCCGCCTGATGGCCGAAGCGTTGCTCGGCGACGACGCCGAGAGCGACGCCGAGCCGGCCGGCGACGACGGCGGTGCGGAGAGCGGCGCCGAGCGCGTCACCGTCGACGGCGACGCGGCCGATCGCGAGGGCGATGCCGGCCGGAACCGCGACGGCGACCGCGATTCGGAGAAAGGGAACGAGTCGGGCGAGGGGTCCGACTCGGACGCCGACAGCTTCGAGTTCGACGCGGACCCCGTCGACTCCGACGCGAGCCCCCGCGATCCCGACGCGGACCGGGGCGACCGCGACTGAGCCGCCCGGAGCGCTTATTCGCTTCCGACCGTCAGGACGGACATGGCGCCGACGCTCGTGAGCGCGGCCGTGGGGGCGCTGCTCGCGGCCGCGCTGCTGGGGGACGCCTTCGATCGGCGCGCGGTCGCGGTCGTCGTCGCGGCCGCGCTCGCTCCCTCCCTCGACGCGGCCGCGAGCCTCGCCGTGCCGGGCGCGACGAACGCCCTCCTCCACGCGGTCTGGGTGCCCCTTCTCGTCGGCGGACTGCTGTACTGGGACGCGACGCTGCGATCGTCGTCTGCCCTCCGCGAGCGGTGGGGTCCGCGCGGCGTGCGAGTCGCGTGGGTCGCGCTCGCGTCGTTCGTCGTCGCGGGGATCGGGTCGGCGCTGTTCGCCGGCGAGGGCGCGGCGCTCCTCTACCCGCTGGAGGACGCGCGCTACGTCGTCCGCGGGCGGCTCGTGTTCTCGACGCGGGAAGGGGTCGTCCAGACGTTCGTCGCGCCGGACGCGGAGGGACCGGGGATCCTGCCGTTAGCGCGCGTCGGCGGGGCGGTCGCCGACCCGGTCGCCTCGTGGGTGAACCCCGACGGGCGCCCCGGCCTCGACCCGGGCGCCGACCGGGAGGTCAGGCTCGTCGACGGCGGGTGGCAGCTGGTCGTCGTCGCCGCCGCGGCCGCGACGCTCGCGGTCCGGTTCCGGGGGCGCGGCGGGAGCGGGGCGACGGACGGCGGGGTGAGCCGCTGAATGCCCTCGACTGTCGTCCACGCCGGGTTCGCGCTGCTGCTCGCGGCGGGGCTGCTCGGGGCGTACTACGACCGGCGGGCGCTCGCGGTCCTGCTCGTCGTCCTCGTGATACCGGAGGCGGACAGCTTCCTCGGGCTGGTCATGGACGGCGCGCACCGCACCGTCGGCCACAACTTCGTCCTCCCCGCGGTCGCCGCGCTGGCGCTGTACTACGACACGCGGGCCCGGGAGGAGTCGTGGATCCGCCGGCGGCTCTCGCCGCGGTGGGTCGCGGTCGCGTGGGTCGCCCTCTTCGTCCACGTCTTCGCGCACGTCGCGATCGACTGGACCCACCTCGACGGAGTGAACGCGTTCTGGCCGCTCCGCGACCGCTTTTTCGCCCTCGACGGGGAGATTCTCTACTCGACCGCCGACGGGTTCGTTCAGACGTTCGTCGACGTGCGGATCGACCCCGACACCGGGACGCGGACGGTGGACGCGGGGGCCGGCGGCACCAGCGAGTCGGTCCACGTCAGCAACCCGGTCCAGCCGCGAGACCCGGACGTCGACGTCGAGGAGCCGGTGGACCGGCGGTTCCCGATCGCGAACAGCGGGTGGCGGCTCTACCTGATCGGGCTGGGGCTGTTCGCGCTCGGCGCCCGACGGCTCCAGGGGGACGGCCTCGGGGAGGACGCCTGACGGGTTCAGGACGACGTCCGCCGGGCGGGGAAGCCGCCCGACTGCGGGGTCCCTAACGTGGTAGACCGCAGGGTAAACCGCTCCGGACGCGTAGTCGGCGGTGATGTCCACCCAACCGGACGCGGGACCGTCGGGGGCAGACGAACCGCTGGCCGGGGAGTCGATCGCGGTCGTCGGCGCCGGCTTCGGCGGGCTCTCCGCGGCCTGCTACCTCGCCGACGCGGGGGCGGACGTGACCGTCTTCGAGCGCAACGACCACCCCGGCGGGTACGCCGGGCGGATCGAGCGCGACGGGTTCCGGATCGACACCGGCCCCTCGTGGTACCTCATGCCGGAGGTGTTCGACCGGTTCTTCGAGCACTTCGGGCGGTCGACCGACGACTACTACGACCTCGTCGAGTTGGACCCCCTGTACGAGGTGATCTGGAAGGACGGCGACCGCGCGTCGATGCCGGCCGACCGAGAGGGACAGAAGGCGCTGTTCGAGTCCTACGAGGCGGGCGCGGGGGAGACCCTGGACGACTACCTCGAAGACGCCGCGGAGGCGTACGACCTCGGGATGGACCGGTTCGTCTACCCGAGCCGGTCGCGGCTGCGCGACATGGTCGACGCCGACGTGTTCCGGTCCGGGCGGGCCCTGCCGAAGCTCCGCGAGATGGACGCGTACGTCGGCGACTACTTCGACAGCGAGAAGCTCCGGCAGATCGCCGAGTACAAGCTCGTCTTCCTCGGCGGCTCGCCGTACAACACGCCGGCCATCTACACGCTGATGAGCCACGTCGACATGAACCTCGGCGTCTACCACCCGGTCGGGGGGATCGCGAGCGTCGTCGACGCGATGGCCGACCTCGCGCGCGAACTCGGCGTCTCGATCCGGACGAGCGAGCCGGTGACCGCGATCGAGCCGTCGGTTCCGGCCGCGAAGCCGACGTTCGCCGTCGAGACGGAGCGGCGCGGGGGGGACGGTGACCCGGCCGCGACGGCGTCGAGCGACCGCTTCGACCGCGTGGTCGCGAACGCGGCCCCGCCGCACGTCGAACGCGACCTCCTCCCGGAGGGGACCGTCGACCGCGAGTCGTACTGGGAGTCGCGGACGTACGCGCCCTCGGCGTACCTCGCGTACCTCGGCGTCGAGGGCGACGTGGACTTAGACCACCACACGCTGGTGTTCCCGACCGACTGGCGGCCGCACTTCGACGCCATCTTCGACGACCCCGCGTGGCCCGACGACCCCGCGTACTACGTCCACGTCCCATCGAAGACGGACCCGGAGGCGGCGCCCGACGGCCACGAGGCCGTCTTCCTGCTCGTCCCGCTGGCGGCCGGGCTGGAGGACGACCCGGAGACGCGCGAGCGGTTCCGCGACCTGGTGTTCGACGACCTCGCCGAGCACGCCGGCGTCGACTTCCGCGACCGGATCGTCTTCGAGGAGACCGCGTGCGTCTCCGACTTCCGGCGGCGGTTCAACGCGCCGCGCGGCACCGCGCTGGCGCTGTCGCACACGCTCGGACAGACGGGGCCGCTCCGGCCCTCGCACCGCGCGCCAGGCGTCGACGGGCTCTACTACGTCGGCGCGTACACCAACCCCGGCATCGGGATGCCGATGTGCCTGCTCAGCGGCGAACACGTCGCCGACGCCGTCGTCGAGGACGCGACCGGCGGCGGCGTGCTCCCGTCGGTCGTCCCGACGTCGACGCTGCGGTGACCGGCCCGCCCACGTGACCGACGGCTGAAACGAACGTTATCCGTGTCCGGTTCCGAGGGGAAGACGACCGATGCGTAACGCAAGCGCCGTCGCCGCCGTCGCGCTGCTCGTGGTACTCGCCGGCTGCGGCGGGCTCGGCGGGGAGATATCCGGGCCCCTCGGAGCGCCGTCGCCGTCGATCGAGTCCGTCGACGCGCCGGAGTCGCTCGGCCACGACGAGCGGGCGACGGTCGAGGCGACGGTTCGGTGGGAGGGGCTCGCGGACGACGGCGACGACGCCGCGGGCGGGGGGTCGGCGAATGCGAACGCGACGCTCGACCCGGTCCAGGTGACGGTCCGCGTCGGCGACGCGACGCTGCTCGCGGAGAACCGGTCCGTTCCGGCGAACGGGTCGATGACGGTGACGGCCGCGGTCGACGCCGCTGCGCTCGACCCGGGCGAACACGAGCTGACTGTGTCCGTCGGCGAGGCGAGCGCGACCCGCGCCGTCGTCGTCGAGGAGGCGCGGCCGGCGACGTTCGCGGTCTCGGACATCGAGGCTCCCGAGAGCGTAGCGTACGGCGAGAAGCTCTCCGTCACGGCGACCGTGACCAACGCCGGCGACCTGGCGGGCAACCAGACCGTCCGGATCCGGTACGGGACCGGCGCGAGCGCGAACCGGACGGTCGCGCTCGACGGCGGCGCGGAGGCGGCGGTGTCCGTCACGTTCGCGGACGTGCGGCTCGACGGCGGCGACTACCCGGTCGTCGTGACGACCGCGAACCGGACGCGCGAGCGGGCCGTGACGCTGACTCACCCGAGCCCGTACGGGAAGACGACGCTCGACCTGTACGTCGACGCCGAGGCGGTCGACCGCAACGTCTCCGGCGTCGTCGCGGCCGCGACGGGCTACTGGGGGCGGAACGACGAGCGCTACCTCGGCTACCCGGTGGCGTACGAGCGGGTCGACGACGAGGCGGACGCCGACGTCGTCCTCCGGTTCGACCGCGTGGAGCGGTGCGGCGTGGAGGGCAACGACGCGCGGTACTTCGGCTGCGCGGACCTCCTCGTCGACGAGCCGCGGACGCCGATGACCGCGACCGTCGACCCCCGGATCTCCGACGCCGAGATGAACGCGACGATCATCCACGAGCTCGGCCACGTACAGGGGCTCGAACACGGCGAGGAGCCCGCCGGACTGATGGCCGCGACGAGCACCCTCGCGACCCACCGACCGCTGAAGGTCCACCTGCGCGCCGACGACGGCGCGGTCACGGGGCCGGTCGAAGAGGAGGTGGCCGCGGCGCTCGATTACTTCGCCGGCCGCGACGACCTCGCCGGGAGCGACCGGTTCTCGTGGGAGTTCGTCGACAGCGCGCGCGACGCCCACGTCCAGATCACCTACGACGAGCGCGGGGAGGTCTGTATCGCAGACGGGGGCGGCTCCTGTACGGTCGAGGGCGAGTACTACGGCCAGCAGGACATGCGGCTGGAGGAGTTAGACGAGGAGGTCGTCGCGTGGCACGTCGGCGCCTCGTTCGCGCCGGTGCTGCTGGAGGAGGTGCCGCCGGAGCTTACGGGCGATGCGGACCGGCGGGAGCGGGAGGCGTGGCCGGGATAGAGTTCGGGCGGCGAGCTACTCCCGATACCGCGCTTCGAGTTCGTCGGTGAAGTAGACGTACCGGCGCTCGACGCGTTCGAAATCCGTCCCGGGGATGAGGATCGATTCCTCCGGTGAGCTGCTGTCGCGCACCGTCTCCTCGACCCGCTCGGTGGTGACGAGCCCCTTCGATTCGAGGCTCTCGATGGCCGTTTCGGCGCTGCCGTCGGTGCCGAGAATTCGGAGTTCTTCCGCGGGGAGGCCCTCCTCGATCATGAACTCGAACGTGTCTCGTTCGATGACCTCGCCCACCTCCAAGACGTCCTCGACGAGTCGTTCCTCGGCGTCGGTCAGCACGGTCGGCTGGTCGTCTGTCGCGATTTCACTTTAGCGTTCGTGCGGGAAGGCGAACGGAGTGCCCCCCTCTCGCCGGGAGGGAATCTCGATCCCGAGCCCACTTCTGTGTCCCGAGGATCGAACCGTCCGCGGCCCGGTTTTTGTGATGTGGCGTCTCGGAGCGACAGAACGCTTATTCCATGGTGACGACTATCATCATCCCATGGGTACCGACCGGGAGATCCGCCTGATCGAGGAGGATGAGGGCGGTTGGTCGGCGATCGACGAGGAACTCGGCGTCGCCTCGTGTGGAGCGACTCGCGAGGAGGCCCTAGAGATGCTCGACGAGGCGGTAGCCCTACACACCGGCGAGGCCGGCGAGCCAGTCACCGACGAAGACCTGGAGGAGCTGGGCCTCGATCCCGACGAGGTGCCGGACGAGGCGGGCGTGCCCGACGCTCCGTGGTTCGACGACGCTGACGAGACGGCATAATCGTCGTCCGGCAGCGATTCAAATAGTGGAAATATAGTCGGAGATAATCGCAACTTGTGGCCGTCAAGAAGCAGTTTTGCGATCTTACCCAATCCGACTGAAGCCTTTTTGTGTGATACTGCGGTAAGCGGAGATATGTCTATCAGGGATAAGGTAGAGACAGGATTAGAGCCAGAACTAGATAACGAATGAAGTCGAGTCTTAGCCCAGGCAGTTCCAATACAAATGGCTACTAAAACGTTCAACAGCCGGGATGTCGACCGACTGTTGAAATGGGGAATCGGGGGCCTGATCAGCATCGGCCTCGGGATGGCCCTCTTGATGGCCGCTGCCATCTTCGGCTCCGTGTTGCTCCAGTTGGTTGCCTACGTCGCTATCGTCGCGGGATTCATGTTCCTCGGCTACATGAGCTGGCCGGCGTTCAAACGCTGATTTTCGCTCCGAGTCACACGCGCCCAGCCCTGGCTGTAGCTTCTCGCTGATCACCCCGCCGACGCGCTTGACCCAGTTAGGAGTCACGTCGTCGGGAACGCGGTCGCCGTCGTTGAACGCGCGGACGATCTCCAGCGAGCCGTCCGCGATCCGCCCGTCGGGCTCCCGGTTCAGTTCGTTCGCCGCCTCGATCTCGATCCGGTGCGTGGAGTTCGCGTCGACGCTGACGACGACGCTCGCGCTGTAGGGGCCGGTGCCGGTTTGGATACTCTGCGCGACGAGGTGGATGGTCATGGACTCGCGGGGGTCCCGCGAACGAACGCAGTGAGCGAGTGGGACCAAGCGAGGGAACGACTAAGCGAACGAAGTGAGCGCAGGAGTGGACTCGCGGGGATTTGAACCAGAACCAGACGTGCTCGCTCGCTTCGCTCGCTGCGCGCGACTGGTAGGGTTCAAACCCCGCTCGTTACAGATTTGCGCCGCTCGCGACGTTGCTCGCGGCGCAAAATCATGGACTCGCGGGGATTTGAACCCCGGGCCTTCCCCGTGCCAGGGGGATGATCTACCACTGATCTACGAGCCCTCGAACGCATCCGTTCGTTCCCCGCTGGATATATTAAGGCCTTCGACTCGGCGACGGGGGCTGCGATCCGTCCCGCGTGGCGTCAGATCCGGTCGGAGTCCACGTACACGTCGAGGTCGACGTCCCGCGTCGACCCCTCTAAGTCCTGAACCGCGCGCTCGACGACCTGCTCGGCCTCGTCTCTGATCAGCGGGATCGCCTTCTTCAACACCCAGTCGAACGAGACCAGCCGCGGCAGATCGAGCGCGTCGGAGCTGGCCGATCCCGGGTCGAACTCGACTTCGAGCGCGACCTCGCAGGGGGCGTCGTCGCTCGGGGTGGCGTCCGTTTCGGCGGAATCCCCGCCGTCCTCGACGCTCTCGGGCGGCGTCACGCGCCAGCAGCCGCCGGCGTCGATGTCCTTCGTGATCTCCCAGTCGATCCGTTCGGGCGGCTCGACGCCGGTCACCTCCGAGCGGGCGGTGTAGGAGACCTTCCACCACGCGAACGTGAGCGCGTACTGGGTCCCGGGGCCGCCGTCGCCGGTGACGGTTCGGACCTCTCGGAGGTACTCGGAGTAGTTCGCGTACCGCGGGAAATCGAGCAGGAACTCGTACACCGCCTCCGGATCGGCGTACACCTCCGTACTCACGACGAGTTCGTCCACGTACCCGAGTTCGCGCGGCGCTTATTAAACGGACCGGCGACGGTACTCGGTCGGCGTTTCCGCGGTGAAATCTTCTGAACCACCGACCGCTCACTTATAAATAGTTGCCGGTGGTGCGCCGGCCAACCCCTCCAAAGCCCCTCCCCCTCTCTTTAAAATGGCCGATGATGGACCGGCGGAAAACCCTTCCAAACCCCCTCTCCCGAGGACCCGCGCGGCTTGCTGTCGCCCAAAAATCTCCGATTTTCGGGATGACGAGACGCCGAAGGCGTCTCGAACCACGCTCCTCGCTCACTCCGTTCGCTGCGGTGCTTACTGCGCCGTGCTTCGTCCTCGCGACTGCCCCTTTGATTCCCGCCCGCACAGCGCCTCACGCCTCCCCAGCCTCGTCGGGCGTGCTGTCTCGCGGCCGCCGAGGGCGGCCGCTCGCAGGCACGCAGGGAGGCGCGACGCGCCTCTTGTAGCCGGCGGCAGAGCCGCCGGCGACGCCACCGCGCTCGGTTGTTCTTTATAAGTGATCAGCGGGTCGAGTACCGCGATCGTCGGAACCCGGAACGGGCCGCCGAAGCCGCCGGATACATGGGGCCTCCGGCGCTCGTACGCCTATGGCTGCCGACGAGCGCAACGCCTTCGAAGTGTACCGCGATCGGGTGGATCGGCCCCTTGGCCGACTGTTCCGCGAGTACGGGGCCTCGGAGGCCCACTGGCTCGTGATCGGGATGGCCGCCAACGTCGTCGCCCGCGTCGCGGGGCTGATCCCGCCGGTCGTCCTCGGCGTCGCCATCGACGCCGTCTTCACCGGCTCCGGCCCCTACACGCTCCCGATAGTCCCCGACGCGTGGCTCCCCACCGAGGCGGGCGCACAGTTCCGCCTCTCGGTGCTGCTCATCTTCGGGTCGTTCATCGTGACGGGCGTGTTCACGTACGTCTACGGCATCGCCGCGAACAACTTCGCGCACCGCGTGATGCACGCGGTCCGCACCGACTCCTTCGACCAGATGCAGCGGCTCGACATGACCTTCTTCGACGACAAACAGACCGGCGAGGTCATGTCCGTCCTCAACAACGACGCCTCGAACCTGGAGGTCTTCTTAGACAACGCCCTCCAGAACTCCGCGCGCCTCGGCGTGATGCTCGTGGGAATCGCGGGCGTCCTCGTCTACTACAACTACGAACTCGCGGTCGTCACGCTCGCCGCGGTCCCGCTCATATTCCTCTTCACGCTCTGGTTCATGCGCGCGGTCGAGCCGCGGTACGTCGCGCAGCGCTCCGTCGTCGGCGACCTGAACACCGCGCTCGAAAACGCACTCTCGGGCGTCGAGCTGGTGAAGACCTCCAACACGGAGGCCCACGAGAGCGAGCGCGTCGAGGACGCCTCGTTCTCGTACTTCAAGCGCACGATGTCGATCCTCCGGCTCAACTACGTCTACCGGCCCGGGATGGAGCTGCTCGCCGGGCTGGCGTTCGCCGCCACCTTCGCGGTCGGCGGCTTCTGGCTCGCGAACGGCCCGCCGGGCCCGTTCACGACCGAGCTGACGGTCGGGACGTTCGTCACCTTCGTCCTCCTCACCCAGCAGTTCGTCGCCCCGCTCGCGGAGGTGTCGAACATCATCGACCAGTACGAGAACGCCAAGGCCTCCTGCGAGCGCGTGTTCGGCCTGCGCGACATCCCGGTCCGCATCGAGGACGACGACGACGCGATCGAACTCGGCGGCGGGGGCCGGGGCGGCGGCGGCAACGGAGCGGCCGCCGACGGCGGAAGCGGCCCTGACGGCGGCAGCGGCTCGGGCGACGACGGCGCGACCGCCGACCACGGCGGGGTCGCCGGCGCCGTCGAGTACGACGACGTCTCGTTCGCGTACCCGGAGAACGCCCTCGTCGACCCCGAGGACGCCGACGAGGAGGTCCTCAGCGGCGTCTCGTTTTCTGCCGACCCCGGCGACACCGTCGCGCTCGTCGGTCCGACGGGCGCCGGCAAGTCGACGCTGCTGAAGCTCCTCCTCCGGCTGTACGACGTCACCGACGGCGCCATCCGGGTCGACGGCCACGACGTCCGCGACGTAACCGTCGAGAGCCTCCGCTCGTCGGTCGGCTACGTCGCGCAGGACACGACGCTGTTCGACGGCACCATCGCCGAGAACATCCGCTACGGGCGGTTCACGCGGATCGACGAGGACGGCGACGAGGGCGACGGCCTCGACGAGGACGAGGTCCGCGAGCGGGTTATCGAGGCCGCGAAGGCCGCGGAGGCCCACGAGTTCATCGCCTCCCTGCCGAACGGCTACGAGACGCGAATCGGCGAGCGCGGCGTGAAGCTCTCGGGCGGGCAGCGCCAGCGGCTCGCCATCGCACGGGTCGTGCTTCAGGACCCCGCAATCTTGATCCTCGACGAGGCGACCTCGGCGGTCGACACGGAGACGGAGATGCTGATCCAGCGCTCGCTCGACCGCCTCGCGGCCGACCGGACCACCTTCGTCATCGCGCACCGCCTCTCGACGGTCACCGACGCCGACACCGCGCTCGTGTTGGAGGACGGCGAGGTCGTCGAGCGCGGCACCCACGACGAGCTGCTCGCCGCGGACGGGCTCTACGCGAAGCTCTGGGGCGTTCAGGCCGGCGAGATAGACGAGCTGCCGGAGGAGTTCGTCGAGCGCGCCCGCGAGCGCCACGTCGACCGCGCGGTCGAGCGGGCGACCGCGGAGAGCGAGGCCGACTCGGAGACGTTCGACTGACGGCGGGCGGCTTTTTTCAGACCGTCAGTCGTCGCTCGACGCCTGTCCGGTCGCGTCGGCGTCGGCGTCCGGCACCGCGGCGGCGGGCGCGGGCGGCTCCTCGCGGACGTCGGCGCCCTTGCCCTCCGCGATGACCTCCGCGTACGCGTCGGGGAAGACGCGGACGAAGTCGTCGAGCGCGGCCTCCCAGTCGTCGAGCAGGTCGGCCGCGCGCTCGCTGTCGGTGTACGCGCGGTGGTTCTCGACGAGGCGGCGGAGCATCCGCTCGTCGGAGTCGTCGAGCGTCTCGGAGACCGACACCATCCCGCGGTTGACGCGGTCGTCGAGGCGGTCGTCGGGGTCGTATACGTACGCGACGCCGCCGGACATCCCGGCCGCGAAGTTGCGCCCCGTGTCGCCGAGGACGGCGACGACGCCGCCGGTCATGTACTCGCAGCCGTGGTCGCCGACGCCCTCGACGACCGCCCGGACCCCGGAGTTGCGGACGCCGAACCGCTCGCCCGCGACGCCGTTGACGTACATCTCGCCCGCGGTGGCGCCGTACAGGCAGACGTTGCCCGCGACGACGTTCTCGGTCGGGTCGTACGCCGCTTCCGGAGGCGTGTCGATCACGATGCGGCCGCCGGAGAGCCCCTTGCCGACGTAGTCGTTGGCGGCGCCCGACAGCTCCATCGTGATCCCGGGCGCGAGGAACGCGCCGAAGCTCTGTCCCGCCTCGCCGTCGAACCGGCAGGAGACCGTGTCGTCCGGGAGCCCCTCGCCGCCGTGCTCGGAGACGACGCGGTTCGAGAGCGTCGCGCCGACCGCGCGGTCGACGTTTCTGATGTCGCGGGTGAGCGCGACCGGCGCGCCGTCCTCGATGGCGGGCGCGGCCTCGTCGATGAGGTCCCAGTCGAGCAGGTCGTCGATGCCGTCGTGGGCCTGCTCGCGGACCTTCGTGCGGGCCTCGCCGGCGGGCTCGGCGATGACCGCCGAGAGGTCGAGGTGCTTCGCCTTCTCGTGGTCGGTCTCCCGCTGCGTGAGCAGCTCGGGGCGGCCGATGAACTCCTCGAGCTCGGTGTACCCCTGCTCGGCCATGATCTCCCGCAGCTCCTGGGCGATGAACGTCATGTAGTTGATGACGTGGTCCGGCTGGCCGGGGAACCGCTGCCGGAGGTCCTCGCGCTGGGTGGCGACGCCCACCGGGCAGGTGTTCTCGTGGCACTGCCGGGCCATCACGCAGCCCGACGTGACGAGCGACGCGGTCCCGAAGACGTACTCCTCGGCGCCGAGCGCGGCCGCGACCGCCACGTCGCGACCGGTCCGCAGGCCGCCGTCCGCGGAGACGCGAATCCGGTCGCGCAGGCCGGTGGCGCGGAGCATCTGGTTCGCCTCCGCGAGCCCCAGCTCCCACGGCAGGCCGGCGTTCTTGATCGAGGTCTTCGGTGACGCGCCGGTGCCGCCGTCGTGGCCGGAGACGTGGACGACGTCGGCGTTCGCCTTCGCGACCCCGGCCGCGATGGTGCCAATTCCCGCCTCCGAGACCAGCTTCACGTTGACGTCGGCCTCGGGGCTCGCGGCCTTCAGGTCGAAGATGAGCTGCTTGAGGTCTTCGATCGAGTAGATGTCGTGCTGGGGCGGCGGCGAGATGAGCCCGACGCCGGGGGTCGAACACCGCACGTGCGCGATCATCTCGTTGACCTTCTTCCCGGGGAGGTGGCCGCCCTCGCCGGGCTTCGACCCCTGCGCCATCTTGATCTGGAGCTCCTCCGCGCTCGCGAGGTACTCCGAGGTGACGCCGAAGCGCCCCGAGGCGACCTGCTTGACCGTACACTCCTTCTCGGTGTCGAACCGTTCCGGGGGCTCGCCGCCCTCGCCGGTGTTCGACTTCGCGCCGAGCCGGTTCATCGCGACCGCGTTGTTCTCGTGGGCCTCCGGCGAGATGCTCCCGAGGCTCATCGCGGCCGTCGAGAAGCGCTCGACGATCGACTCGACGGGCTCGACCTCCTCGACCGGGACCGGGTCGCGGTCGGAGTCGAACTCCAGGAGGCCGCGCAGCGACTGCAGCTCCTCGGTCTGGTCGTTCACCAGCTCGGCGAACTCGCGGTACTGCTCGTAGTCGCCGCCGCGGACCGCCTGCTGGAGCGTGCCGACCGTCTGGGGGTTCCAGCCGTGCTTCACGCCCGAGGAACGGTGCTCGTACTCGCCGATCGTCTCCAGTTCGGGGTCCGCGCCGAACGCCATCGCGTGGCGCGTGCGGAGGTCGTCTTCGATCTGTTCGACCCCGATTCCCTCGGTGCGGATCTCGGTCCCCTCGAAGTACTCGGCGACGAACTCGGAGTCGAGCCCGACCGCCTCGAAGATCTGGGCGCCCTGGTACGACTCCATCGTCGAGATGCCCATCTTCGCCATCGTCTTGAGGAGGCCGTCCTCCAGCGCGTGCCGGTACGCCGCGAGCGCCTCCTCCTCGTCGGCGCCGTCCGGGCCGGCGACCACGTCGGCGATGGACGCGTACGCGAGGTACGGATCGATCGCGTCCGCGCCGTAGCCGACGAGCGTCGCGATGTGGTGAACCTCGTGCGGCTCACCGGACTCGACGACGACGCCCGCGCGGTTGCGGAGCCCCTTGCGGACGAGGTGGTGGTGGACCGCGCCGGTCGCGAGCAGGCTCGGCACCGCGAGCCGGTCCGGACCGACCCCGCGGTCAGAGAGGACGACGGCGTCGGCGCCGTCCTCGATGGCCGCCGCGGCGTCCTCGCGGACCCGGGTGACGGCGTCGACGAGCGAGCCGTCGCGGTCGTAGGTGACGTCGACGGTCACGGAGGTGAACGAGGGGCCGTCGGCGGTTCCGTCGTCGCTTTCGCGGCGATCGCCCGGACTCCGCTCGCCCGGCCCGGGGAGGTCGCGGAGCGCCGCCGTCTCGGCGTCGGTCAGGACCGGCGTGTCGGCGACGATCTGCTCGGCGTGTTCGGGCGTCTCGTCGAGGAGGTTGCGCTGGTTGCCGATGCGCGTCTCCAGCGAGGTGACGAGCTCCTCGCGGATGTAGTCGATCGGCGGGTTCGACACCTGCGCGAACAGCTGCTTGAAGTAGGTGAAGAGGGGGCGGTCGACGTCGGCCAGCACGGACAGCGGCGTGTCGTCGCCCATCGAGCCGACCGGGTCCTTCCCGTCCTTCGCCATCGGTTCCACGAGGTGGTTCAGCGAGTCGGTCGTGTAGCCGAACGCGGCCTGGTGGGCGCGGACGGTGGGTTCCGCCTCGTCCGTCTCGCCGTCCGCCTCGTCCGTCTCGCCGTCCGCCTCGTCCGTCTCGCCGTCCGCCTCGTCCGTCTCGCCGTCCGCCTCGGCGACCTCGTCGGCGTCGACCCCGGCCGCGACGCCGTCCTCGTCGGTGAGCGCGTCGAGTTCGACCTGGCCGTCCTCGACCCACTCGCCGTACTTCTCGTCGGTGAGCTCCTCGAACACCTCGTCGTCGGGGACGATGCGGCCCGCCTCGGGGTCGGCGACGAAGATCTCGCCGGGCTGGAGCCGACCGCGGCGCCGCACGTCGGCGGGCTCGGTGGGGAGCGCGCCCACCTCGCTGCCGACGACGAGGCGGTCGTCCGTCGTCACCTCGTAGCGGCACGGGCGGAGCCCGTTGCGGTCCAAGACGCCGGCGACGCGCTCGCCGTCGAAGCCGATGACGAGGGCCGGACCGTCCCACGGCTCGACGAGCGAGGCGTGGTAGTCGTAGAAGTCGGCGCGGTCGTCGTCCATCAGGTCGTCGCCGCGGAACGCCTCCGGGATCAGCATCCGGAGCGCGTGCGGGAGGTCGCGGTCGGTCTGGAGCAGGAGTTCGAGCGCGTTGTCGACGCTCGCGGTGTCCGACTGGTTCGGGTCGTCGATCACCGGCTTGATCGTGTCGAGCTCGGCCCCGAACGCCGGGTGTTCGAGGTCGTTCTCGCGGGCCCGCATCCAGTTGACGTTCCCGCGGATCGTGTTGAACTCGCCGTTGTGGACGATGTTGCGGTACGGGTGCGCGAGGTGCCACGCGCCGAGCGTGTTCGTCGAGAACCGCGCGTGGACCAAGGCGACGTGGCTCGCGAACCGCTCGTCCGTCAGGTCCGGGTAGTAGCCGTCGAGCTGCGAGCCCTTCAGCAGGCCCTTGTAGACGACGCGCTGGCGGTCGAGCGAACAGACGTAGAAGCGGCCGGCGCCGTCGACGTCGGACACGGCGTTCTCGATCTCGCGACGGGCGGCGTACAGCGCGCGGTCGAACCCGAGCAGGTCGGGGTCGACGTCGTCGGACCGGTCCGCCTCGCTGGTGAACCGCTGGGCGAGCCCCGCGCCGTCCACGGGCGCGACGAACACCTGCGACACCTCGGGCTCCGAGTCGAGCGCCGTGGCGCCGAGGTCGCTGTTATCGGTGGGAACGGAGCGCCACGCGAGCACTTCCAGCCCGTAGACCGCGCACACCTCGGCGATGACGTCGTGTATCTCGGCCTGAACGCCCGGTTCGGGCGGCATGAACACGGAGCCGACCGCGTACTCCTCGGGGAGGTCGGCGTCGACGACCTCGCGGAAGAACTCGTCGGGGCGCGCGACCATGATCCCCGCGCCGTCGCCGGTGTTCTCCTCCGCGCCCGTCGTCCCGCGGTGTTCGAGATTCTCGAGCAGTTCGACCGCGTCCGTGACTGCCTCGTGCGACGGCGCGCCGTCGAGGTCGACGACTCCCCCGATGCCGCAGTTCGATCGGTCGTCCGTCGGCGCCGCGAGCCCCCCCTCCTGACCCGAGGACTCCGAGTCGCGTACGCCCCGGGTGGTACTACGTGACTTGGTCATACACTCGCGTACGAGTGAACAGTTAAAGGTATGACCCTGATAGGGGTAGGATCCATCGTACACACATTAGGGAATATAAGGTAATTATTCATCACGGGTGGTGACAAGATCACACACCACGGGATCGATCAGGAGTTCCCCGCTTCGGAGCCACAGATTGACGTGTTATCCCAGGATCTACCGTGTGCGTCTCACAGATCTCGATCTGAGTGGTAGAACGTCCAGTCGAGAGCTACCCTTCGAGGGGGACGAACGAGCCGTTGATGTCCCACTCGTGGATACAGTAGACGTTGCCGGGCTCGTCCGCGATCCGCCACCCGTCGGCCTCGTCGTCCCACCGCTCCTCGCGCCCGCACAGCTCGCACGTGCGCTCCTTCGGCGGTGTGATGGTCACGCTCATACCCGAGCGAACGGCACCGGCGAGCAAAAGGATACCGGCGATCGGTGGCGAGTGACCGCACGCGGTGACACCCGATCGGGCGGCGACTTCCGGATCGACCGCGCCATCGCGATCACGACCCGCGTCCACGACGCCGAGCGAGCAGCGACGCGCCCATCACCGCCGCGAGCGACGCGACGGCGTCGAAGCCGGGGAGGTCGTACGCGGTCGATCGGATCGGCGCCTCGTCGTACCCGAGGTCGCTCGCGTCGGCCTCGTCCGCGGACCGATCGCTCGCCGCGGACGGATCTCCCGGTTCGGCAGAGTCGGGAGACGCGGTTGACGTCCCGCCGTCGCCCTCACTCCCGGCGTCGTCGCCGGGCCGCCCGTCGGTCGGACGGGACCCGTCCGCCGCGGCACCGTTCGATCCGCGTTCCGGCCCGCCGGTACCGACGAGCTCCGGTGGCCCCGCAGACGGCGGGATCGCCGTGTCCCCCGGAGCGATCGTGATACCCATCCCCGGACGAGGCCCCGATCGGTCGGCGTCCGACGCGGGCGGCCCTTCGGGCAAACCCGAACCGCCCGCGTCGGTGACGTTACCGGTGCCGGCCGAGCCGGCGGGACCGACGGCCCCTCCGGATCCGCTCGGACCGCCGGTCGAACCGCCACCGGTCGAATCGCCGCTGGCGGCCGAACCGCCGCCGGCGATCGAACCGGAACCGTCCACCGCCCCGGGTGAGCCCGACACCTTCGAATCGGTGGACGAGCCCGCTTCGGTCGAGTCGTCGTCGGTCGCCGCGTCCGTACCCCCGTTCGTCGGATCGGCGGCGCCGTAGGTCAGATCAGTCGTCGCGCGGTGCCGGTCGTCGGCCGCGGTCCGACGCAGTCGGTCGTCGTCGACCCGGAACCCGGCCTCGAACGTCGCGCCGGGTTCGGGGAGCGTCTCGGTACCGAACGCGCGCTCGCCGTCGGCGACGAGGTACAGCCCCTCTCGGTCGAGGTGGACCGCGGATCCGTTCGGTGTTCGACCGAGCGCGTCGCCGTCGGTGGACTCGTTGCCGTCGTCCGTCTCCGTCGGCGCCACTCCGAACGAGAGGCCGTCGAGGCGGTCGAGGTCCGCACCTCGCTCCAGCGACGCGTTCGCGGCCGCCGGCAGGCCCGTCAGCCCGGTCGCGTTCACGGCGTACACGACGGTGTCGTTCGCGGTCGCGGTCGTCGCGGGCGTGAGCGTTCCGTCGGCGATCGCCCCTCTGACCGCGGTCGCGTTCCCGAAACCGCCGGGAGCGACCGCCCGAGTGGTGTACGCGGTCAAGTTGCCCGTCGAGCGAGGTTCAACGGTGACCGTCGCGGTGTCGTTGGCGACCTCGGTGCCGTGCTCCGACCGCAGCGTGAGGTCGTACGTCCCGGGCGAGAGCGGAGCGGTATCTCCAGTGACCGATTCGACGCCGATTCCGGACCCGGTCGTGACGAACTCCGATGGGGATTCGGGCGAGACGTACGTGTTGACCGTGACTGGTGTCGGACCCGTTTCGGTGGTTGTCAGTTCGAGTGTTGTAGTGGTATTATTTGATGATATCAAAGATATCGAAGAAGTGTCATATGTTGAATTAAGAACTAGATTAAGATGGTTGCCACTATACAATTTATTATGGATAATAGCACGTATAGTGGAAGCTTTATCTTCTAAAACTTCTATATACCGTGTTTTAGTGCTATTTGTATTCAGATCATGTACTTCTACCGAATATGTCTCGGGTTGAGAAACAGGAATATATTTACTGACATTGGAAGCGTTATTCAGCATGATTTCTTTCCGATATACTATATCTGAATTTGCCTTCGAGACATTAAGAACAGCAGTCCGATTGGTTCCATTCGCTCCGATATGAACCGGTATCTGAGATCCGTTTACCGTGTCAGCTGTTTCAAAATAAACGGATGAGTCAATCAACTGGAAGGTGATATTCACTGTTCCAGAATTAGAATTTAATGAGTAATAGCCGGGACTAAGACCTTCAGTGCTTACCGCATGAATAGTGTTTGAACCAGTAGAATCTATTCGTCTAACTGGACTTCCGTTAAGCTTTGAAATATTATACTCATCCTGCTGTTTCAACCGGATACCAATTTTTGAACCTTGATTAATTACATAATTACCTTCGTCAGAGACTATATTATCTACACGTACAGGAGAACTGAATCGGCTTTTGAACGAAATACTACTTGAGGTGGAGACAATACCACCAACTTCAATATTGTCAATGACTGGCTGAATATTTTGAGTAGAATAATTGGATGCGAGCATTGGATAAACATACAAAAATTCACCATCTATATCAAACGCCTCAGGGTAGTTTTTAAGAGACATATTTTTTGTATTATTGTTAGATAATTCAGTAGTTAGATATCCCTGCGAACTGGATATATTCGTGTTAAATTCGAACAAGAGAGTACCATTAGACCCCTTATCTACATCCGATCTGCCGTAATAAAATGGTCCGCCTACGAGTTGAGCAGGCACAGAGACATCAATTGTTGTTGAATCTAAAGCGTAGATCGCATTGAAACCGTGTTTGTCTGGTGAAGAGTGAAGACCGATTATTATCTTTGTTTCACCTTCAAGATCGGTACCTTTGAGTGATATATTTTCGCTAGATGTCTCTACAGTTTTGATTTTGTCTCCTAGAGTACCATCTTGTCTCGCCTCCCAAATTGTTACAGCAGTGTTTAGATTTTGATTGTTGTTAGTGGAGTAATCGTAGAAAACGGATTGTGTAGATTGATTATACGTGTCAGATTTAAAACTTATAGACTCAAATGAAGATATATTAAAATCAACTGATGCTTTCTTTCCTCCCTGTTCAGCAGTATATGAGATGACAGATTTTATTTTTGATCCTTCTTTATTATATTTACTAACATTTGTTGTGTCTATATTGTTAATATATAGATCAAATCGTCCAGAACTAGAAATTGCTGAAGCAGATACGACAACGGTCGCATTTGAAGTGTTCGGGTTTTCTATATACACCTCAGAGCTATTCGTTTTCTCATCAATGTCTACTCGATAGGATGTCGCATTACTATCTAACTCTGCTCCAGAGTCAACGATATCTCCAATATGAATCTCAACAGGCTCGTTAGAATCAAGAACTTCGATATTGGTGATTACTTGCTGTTGTTCGGATCCAATTTCAAGATCGCTCGCACTATCTACATCCCATAGTTGTCCGGAGGCTGCGAACGTTCCAGAAATAATTAGTAAAACAACAGCACCCACCACGACACAGATCACGATACCGGCCCACAGCCATCGAAGCGATCGCGTCTGGATCATAGCGAACGAGCCACGGATGCCAGAGCGATCGCTCTCGGGGCAGCGCGACGTCGGTAGTCGGCCCGGCCCCGCGAAGCGGCTCTTGTCACACCGCGGGATCTCTCACTCGGGTCGATCGCTTATAAATGGCTTACGGACGTGAAAGCTTCCGTTCGGAGAAATAATCGCAAGACTGCGGCACCGCATGAAGGTGTGATACAAGCTGGTTCACCGGAGTGAATCCGGAAAAGGACCGAGCGGAAGGGCGGGAACTGAGTGGTCGCCGAAGCCGGTCAGTGTTCGACTGCTTCCATCATCGCGAGCAGCTGTTCGGACTGATCGACCTGGACCGGATGGAGCCCCACCAGCGCGATCACGTCCTCGCTGTCCGCGTCGGCCGCTTGGTGTTGGACGGTCGCGAGATAGAGGAAGACGGGGATGTCCTCGACGGACCCGCTCTGCCCGTTCGAGCCTTCGACGTCGGCGCTGACCGTCGTCTCAAACTTCGAGACGGTCGTCTCCTTGCCGAGGATCGTCCGGGTCTGCTCGCCGCGCGACTCGATATCGTCCGTCTGGATGTCGGCGTTGCCGCCGCCGACGCCCTGCTGAGTGACCTGGTTGAGGAGCTGGCGGATGAGGTCCGCGCCCTCCACTCGGACGAGGGGATTGACCGACTGGCCGGCGACCGAGGCGTTCGGCGTGCTCGCCACGAACAGCGCCGACTGGGTCGTCGGGTTGACGTACCGGGCGATCCACGTCGTCGCCGTTACCCTCGCGTTCACGCCCGTGACGTTGAACTCGCGGTCGATGCTGAACGACTCCGGCTCCTGTCCGTTGTACTCGGAGTCGGCGTACGCGCTCTCAGGGACGCGCGCCGGTTCCGCGTCGAACTCGTAGCTCCCGTCCTGGCCGGCGCAGCCGGCGACCGCGACGGACGCCGAGGCGGCCACGGCTGCGAGCAGTCCACGTCGTTTCATGTGTTCTGGTAGGTCTACACAGTTCTTTAAGCCTATCGACGCGTCTATTAGTCGCGAGAACCCCGCAGCCGAAGGCACAAAGTTCACGTCGGGCCGCGCGCGACGTGAGGCAAATGGAACGTCGAGGACAAACCGGGCTGGTGGAAGCGCTCTTCTTAGACGTGGTTCGCCTCCACGAGACGTGGATGGAGGTGGTCTTCCCGCGGCAGCTCGACCCGAGCGCCGTCCTCGGGAAGTGGAAGCCCGAGACGACCGTCCAGTCGGTCGGCTACTACCTCTGGGCGGTGCTGGGCGCGCCGCTCGTCGCGGTCGCGTACCCGCTCCTGCTCGTCGGGTTCGCCACGCGCTACTACGCGGCGAAGCTCGACTCCGCGGTCACCCGCATCGGCGTCGCCGGCGCCGTGCTCGTCGCCGCCGTCGTCTGGGGGACGCTGACGGTGATCACGCACCTCCAACTCCCGTTCGACGCGGTGATCGCGGTCGGCGCCGCCAGCACGGTGGCGGTCGTCTCGGCCGCGCTCGCCGCCGGCTTCTCGAAGGTCGGCGGGCGGTTCGTCAGCGTCCTGCTCGCGTACCCGTTCGCGATGACGGCGCTGTTCTTACCGCCGGTCGTCGCCGCGCTCGTCACGCCGACGCTGGAGGAACTAATCTTACCGCCGAGCTACGAGCTGGCGCGGTGGATCCTCGACACGTTCCTCTCGGTGGGCGGGATCAACGAGGCGCTCCGCGGCGCGTTCGACCTGGAGACGTTCGGCGAGCAGTGGGGGCTCCCCGGGCTCGGCTACGTGCTGATGTGGATCGGCATCTCGGTGCCGCTCGGGTGGTTCCTCGGCCTGCTCGTCGCGCTGGCGAACCTGATCCGGCCGACCGACGACGCCTGATTCGGTCGGTTCACTCCTCGGAATCGTACTACTCTTCGGAATCGTACTACTCTTCGGAATCGTACTTCTCGCTGGCCGATTCGAACGCCGACGCCGAGCGCTCCGTCTCCCGCCGGCGCTCGCGTTCTGCGATCGCCTCGGGGGCCGGACTCGCGTCGTCGTCGATCCGAGCGATCGACTTGTGGACCTTCGCGTGACACCAGCGACAGAGGCCGACCGTGATCTCGTGAGCGTCGTCGCCGCCGTACGAGAGGTGATGCTCCTCCACGAGCGGCCGCGAGTCGTCGTGGGCCAGTCGCACGTCGTCCAGTCCGCACCGGGAGCAGGCCTTCGCGTCCGTCGTGGACCGATAGTGCGGGCACGCGTGCCACTCGCGGTCGGGGCCGACGTGACAGTCGTATCCGTCAACGCGTCGGGCGGCCGCGAACTCGGGGTCGTGTCCCGCGCGCGTGAGCGCGAAGCGGCACCGGCCGTCGTCGGTGAGGTGGTCGCAGACGCCGGCGACCGCGTACGGGTCGTCGACGCCGACGGGAGTCCCGTCGGGAGTGCGCTCCATACCGGCCGGTGGGGGCGGACTCACTTCAATTCGGTCGGCCGGAGCGGGGAGACGCGAGAGGTGCGGGTGGGGGGAGATGCGGGAGGCGCGGCCGGTTAGACGAGGCTGGCGCCGTCGAAGTCAGTGCGGCCGTAGTCGACGTCAAGCAGGCGGAGGAGGGTGGGCGCGACGTCGAGGAGGTCGGCGTCCTCGACCGTCGCGTCCGGGTGGTCGACGAACAGCGCGGCGTCGTCGAAGGCGTGCATCCCGGTCCGCGGGCCGTCGGGGTCGAACACCTCGTCGTGCGGGCGGAACCCGGACTTGAGGTCGAACCCGTCGTTCGGGAGGACGACGAGGTCGGGCGCGATGGCGGCGTGGTCGCCCCGGAACACCGTCTCGCGGTCGACGACGCGGTCGGCGACGGGGTTCCCGTCGGGGCCGGTCCACGACTCCAGCGCCTCGCGCAGCTCCGCGCGCCTCTCCTCGTACTCGGATTCGGGGACGACCCCGTCCGGCTCGCGCCCCTCGACGTTGAGGTAGAAGCGGCCCGGGACGAGCGAGTACGCGCGGGCGTCGTCGATGTCGGCGAGCGCGTCGTGGCCGTCGTCCTCGTAGGAGAGCCACCCCTCACGTTCGAGCCACTCGTTGCAGTAGACGTCGTGGCGCAGGCGCCGGAACCCGTGCGTCGATCCGACGACGAGCGTGACGTCGTCGGGGAGCGCCTCGCGGACCGTCCCGATGTGGTCGTCTAAGGCGGTGTGGAAGGAGAGCAGCTCCTCGCGGTACGTCCCGCCGTCCTCGTAGTCGCCCCATAGGAAGTGGTTGACGCGGTCGGGAGCGGTGAAGACGCCGACAAAGAGGTCCCAGTCGTCGCGCTCGACGTACCGCTCGAAGGCCGCGGCGCGGGCGTCGAGGGTCTCGCGGGCGTGTTCTAAGAACGCGGTCTTGTCTTCCTTGTGGCCGAGCTTCGCGTTGACCGAGAGGCGGTAGTCGCTGCCGGTGAGGTACTCGCGGAGCTCCTCGGGATGTGCGGCCGCGTCGAGGTCGGGCGAGAGGTAGCCCGAGACCATTCGCTGAACGGTCCGCTGGGGCGGGAACGTGACGGGGACGTTCATCACGGTCGCGTCGAACCCCGCGTCGGTCGCGCGGTCCCAGACCCGCGGGGCCTGGACGTCGCGGCCCATCGGCACGTACGTGTCGTAAGAGCCGACCTCGCGGTCCTGAAAGCCGTACACGCCCGTTTCTCCGGGATTTTTCCCGGTCGTGAGGCTCGGCCAGCACGCGCTCGACTCCGCCGGGACGATGCTGTCGATCCCGCCGCCCTCGCCGTCGTCCGCGATCGCCGACAGCGTCGGGAACGTCTCGGGGTTGTCGGCGACGAGCCGGTACGAGAGGCCGTCGATCCCGATGAACGCCACCCGCGGCGTCTCGCTCCCACGCAGCCGGTCGAAGAGGCCCATACACACCCATCCGCGGTCGAAGGCAAAAGGATTGACATCGGCGCGGCAGAGAGCGCGGGGACCGACCCGCGCTCGAAGACTCCCTCGGGGGGCTTTTTGTCCGTGACCCGCGGAGGGCCCGACATGGAGACCCGACGCGCGCTGCTCGTCGACGCGTTCGCCGCGGAGCCGCTGGCCGGGAACGCCGCCGGCGTCGTCCCGGACGCCGAGGGGCTGAGCGACGACCAGATGGCCGCGGTCGCCGCCGAACTGGGCGCCTCGGAGACGGCGTTCCTAACCGACGGCGACGGCGCGACCGGTGACGGCGATGACTCGGCCGGCGACGGCGCGGCCGACGACCGGCTCCGCTACTTCTCGCCGACCACGGAGGTCGACCTCTGCGGGCACGCCACGATCGCGACCTACGGCGCCCTGTTCGCCGAGGGTGCGATCGACGGCGGCGAGCGCGCTGTCCGCACGAACGTCGGCGACGTCACGGTCGCGGTCGACGACGACGGCACCGTCTGGATGCGACAGCAGGCGCCGAGCGTGGAGGTCGTCGACGTCGACCTCGACCGGGTCGCGGACGCCCTCGGGGTCGACCCCGCCGCGCTGCGCGACGTCGGCGCGGACCTCCCCGTCGCGGTCGCGTCGACCGGCCTTCCGTTCCTCGTCGTCCCCGTGAACTTCTTGGAGCGGCTCGGCGAGGCCGACCCGGACGACGACGCGGTCGAAGCGCTCTCCGACGAGTTCGACGTCGCGGGCGTCTACGCGTTCACCTTCGACGCGCTCGACGCGGACTCGACGCTCCACGGCCGGGCGTTCGTGCCGTCGCTCGGCATCCCCGAGGACCCGGTCACGGGCACCGCGAGCGGGGCGGTCGGCGGGTACCTCCGCCACGTCGACGCCTTCGACGGCGACGAGCCCGAGGAGCTCCGGTTCGAGCAGGGCCACTTCGTCGACCGGCCGGGTCACGTCCGCGTCCGCGTCGAGGCGGAGGGCGTCCGCGTCGGCGGGCGGGCGACGGTCGCGCTCGACGGGGAGATCCGGATCCCCGACGACGAGGACGACGAGATCATCGAGGCGTAAACCGCCTGTCCCGAACCGCCGACCGGGACGGTCCCGTCGCTCACGGCCGGACTCGCGGGCCGCGGACCGAACGTTTAGCATCGTTCGCGACGTACCGTGACTATGGAGTTCGACCTTCCACGCGCGGCAGCGATCCTCGTACTGATCGTCGCGGTCGGCGCCGGCGGCCTCATCGGCGCGGGGATGATGCCCCTCCAGACGACGCTGATGATGGTCGTCCCGTCGATGCTCGTCTTCGGCGCGCTCGCGTTCGCGCTCGGCGTGAAACACGGCGAGTTCCGGGCCGGACACGCCTGAGCCGACGCCGAAGGCGGGAGACGAGCGCCCGATCGCGAAGCGATAGCGGTTGTCGCCGCGACCGACCGGGAATCACGAGCCTTTTGAGACGGCGTGGCGAACCCGGAATCGTGCTGCCCGGGTCGCCACTCGTCGAACTGCTGTTGATCGCCGGCGGCGTCGCCCTCCTGTACGCCGGCGCCGAACTGCTCGTCGCGGGCGCGAGGGACCTCGCGCTCGCCGTCGGGCTGAAGGCGTCGACCGTCGGCGTCACCGTCGTGGCGTTCGCGACGACCGCCCCGGAGCTTTTCGTCTCCCTCCTCGGCGCCGTCACGGTGTCGACCGACATCGGGCTCGGCGCGATCGTCGGCTCGAACATCGCGAACATCGGGCTCGTGCTGGGCGTCTCCGCGCTGATCCGCCCGCTCGACGTCTCCGACACCGTCTTCCGCCGAGACGTGCCGTTCATGGTGCTGGCCGCGCTGCTGCTCGTCGGCCTCGGCTGGGACGGTCGGATCGGGCTCGTCGACGGCGCCGTGCTGCTCGCGGCGCTCGTCGCGTTCACCGCCGCGGTCCTGTGGCGCGTCCAGGAGAACCAGTCGGCGATCACCGACAGCGAGCGTGACGAGATGCCCGACGCGAAGCTCCGCGACGCCGCGATCGTCGTCGCCGGGATCGCCGCGCTCGTCCTCGGGTCGCGGTGGCTGATCGACGGCAGCGAGTCGCTTCTGGCGGCCGCCGGCTTCTCGGACATCTTCATCGGGCTCACCGTGCTGGCGCTCGGCACGTCGCTGCCCGAACTGGCCGCGAGCGTCGTGGCCGCGGTGCGCGGCGAGGCGGAGTTCAGCGTCGGCAACGTCGTCGGCTCGAACATCTACAACGTCCTCGCGGTCATCGGCATCGTCGCCGTGGTGACCCCCATCCGCGTCGCCCCGGGCGTCCGGGGCTTCGAGTTTCCCGCGCTGCTCGCGTTCACCGCCGCCATCGTCGGGGTGATGGCGTACCGCGAGCGGATCACCCGCGTCGACGGCGCGGCCCTCACCGTCGGGTACGGGATCTTCGTCTACCTGTTGCTCCCGTAGCGCGGGAGCCGTCCAGCGGACCGGAGCGGAGGCGTGACGGAACGCGAACCGACGGGTATTCGGTCGCGGACGGCGGAGCCGGTGTCGTGATAGCGATCGTCGTCAGCCGGGCCGACAGCGCCTCCGAACACATCGGCGAGCGGCTGCTGGAGGTCGGCGACTGGGAGACCCGGGAGGACGGCTCGCGGTCCGACGCCGACGGGGGCGGAACGTACTACCGGACCGACGGGGTCGAGCTCCGCGAGTTCGACGACCTCCACATCCACATGTCGGACCCGACCGCCGCGTTCGACTGCGACCCGGCCTTTATCGCGTTCGTCTCCCGGCATTCGGGCGAGACCGGCGAACTGCTCACCGCGCACGTCACCGGGAACTTCGGCGGCGCCGAGTACGGCGGCGAGCCGGAGTCGCTGGCGCGGGCCGCGCCCGGGGCCGAGAAGCGCGTCGTCGAGGCGCTCGCGCGGCACGCGCCGGAGGGGTACGAGGTCGGTATCGAATGCACGCACCACGGGCCGACCGACGTGTCGGTCCCCTCCCTGTTCGTCGAACTCGGCTCGGACGAGCCCCAGTGGGCGGACCCGGCGGCGGCCCGGGCGGTCGCGCGGGCGGTCCTCGACCTGCGGGGGACGGGCGCCGATCTGACCGATGATTCCGGCGGCCGTCCCCGCCACGTCGTCGGCTTCGGCGGCGGCCACTACGCGCCGCGGTTCACCCGGATCGTCCGCGAGACGGAGTGGGCGGTGGGGCACGTCGGCGCCGACTGGGCGCTCGCCGACCTCGGCGCACCCGACGCGAACCGCGACGTGATCGAGGCCGCCTTCGAACGGAGCCGGGCCGACCGCGCCGTGATCGACGGTGACCGTCCCGAACTCGCCGCGGTCGTCGAGGACCTCGGCCACCGGGTCGTGAGCGAGACATGGGTCCGCGAGGTCGGCGGCGCGCCGCTCCCGCTCGTCGAGCACCTGGAGGTCGAGATCGGTCCCGTCGACGAGGGGCTGCGGTTCGGCGCGGTCGAGCCGGAACTGGCCGGCGAGCAGCGCGGCGACGCCGACGCGATCGGCGACGCGGTCCGCGTCCGCGACCTCCCGGCGGACCTGCTCGCCCGGGCGCAGGGCCTCGACGCCGACGCGGCGCGGGAGGCGGTCGAGCGCGTCGCGATCGCGTTCGACACGGAGCAGGGCGGAACCCGCGCGACCGGGCGCGTCGCGTTCGCGACGGCCTCGGAGACGCCGGGGTACGCGGACCTCGTCGAGGGACTGGCGGAAGTGTTGGAAACGGGCTACGACGCGGTCGAGGTGGCGCCCGACCGGAACGCGGTCGTCGCCAGCGAGACGGCGTTCGACCCGGCGCTGGCGGCCGAGCGGGGCGTCCCGGAGGGACCGGCGTTCGGGCGGCTGGCCGACGGGGAGACCGTCGAGGTCGACGGGGAGACGGTCGGGCCGGAGGACGTGTCGCGGACGCGCACGGACCGGTTCCCGATCGACGCCGGCTCGCGCGACTGATTTATAAATAACGCCGCGATCGGCGGGCACGGTCGCGGCGCCCGTACTCACGGCGGTCGGCGGCGGACGCCGGTGATTTCGGCGTCCGACTCGCGTCAGACGAACGGGCAAAAATAAATACGTCCGGGTCGCAACCACACCATATAATGGACTCCATCGTTGAGGACGCCATCGACGAAGCCGAAGAGGCCCCCGCAGAGGACGCCGGGGGAGCCGGCGAGAGCGCCGCCGGAGGGAGCGCCGGCGCGCCGCCGCAGAGCGGGACGATGACCGACGACGAGCTACAGGACGTCCTCCAGGACCTCCAGACGAACATCACGGTCGTCGGCTGCGGGGGCGCCGGCGGCAACACGGTCAACCGGATGACCGAGGAGGGGATCCACGGCGCGAAGCTGGTCGCCGCCAACACCGACGTCCAGCACCTCGTCAACATCGAGGCCGACACGAAGATCCTCATGGGCCAGCAGAAGACGCAGGGGCGCGGCGCCGGCTCCCTCCCGCAGGTCGGCGAGGAGGCCGCCATCGAGTCCCAAGAGGAGATCCAAGACGCCATCGACGGCTCCGACATGGTGTTCGTCACCGCCGGGCTCGGCGGGGGCACGGGGACGGGCTCGGCGCCGGTCGTCGCGAAGGCCGCCCGCGAGTCGGGCGCGCTCACCATCGCCATCGTCACGACGCCGTTCACGGCCGAGGGCGAGGTCCGGCGGACGAACGCCGAGGCCGGCCTCGAACGGCTCCGCGACGTGAGCGACACGGTCATCGTCGTCCCCAACGACCGCCTGCTCGACGCGGTCGGGAAGCTCCCGGTCCGGCAGGCGTTCAAGGTGTCCGACGAGGTCCTGATGCGCTCGGTGAAGGGGATCACCGAGCTGATCACGATGCCGGGGCTCGTCAACCTCGACTTCGCCGACGTCCGCACGGTCATGGAGAAGGGCGGCGTCGCGATGATCGGCCTCGGCGAGTCCGACTCCGACTCGAAGGCGCAGGACTCGGTGAAGTCGGCGCTGCGCTCGCCGCTGCTCGACGTGGACATCTCGGGCGCGAACTCCGCGCTCGTGAACGTCACCGGCGGCACCGACATGTCCATCGAGGAGGCCGAGGGCGTCGTCGAGGAGATCTACGACCGGATCGACCCCGACGCGCGGATCATCTGGGGGACCTCCGTCGACGACGAGCTGGAGGGCGAGATGCGGACGATGATCGTCGTCACCGGCGTCGAGTCGCCGCAGATCTACGGCAGCAACGGCGAACCGCCGGAGGGCGGCGCGCCGAGCGACGTCGAAGACATCGACTACGTAGAGTAACGGGCGTCAGGCGACGGAGTCGATCGCCTCGGGCCACCGGGCGACCGCGACCGCCTGACCGTTCGGCTTAGGGGCGCGCATCAAAAGGTAAAAACCGTCTCGTCTCAAATCCTCGGCTAACATGGACGTTCCGTACGACCTCAACAGCTACATTCGGGTGCTGAAGCTGGCGAGCACGCCGAGCACCGACGAGTTCCTCCAGGTGTCGAAGATCGCCGGCGCCGGGATTCTGCTCATCGGGTTCATCGGGTTCCTGATCTTCGCGATCATGAGCTTGATCCCGGGGGTCGGCGCGTAATGCCGATCTACTCGGTCAAGACGACTGCGAGCCAGGAGCGCACCGTCGCCGACATGATCGCCGAGAAGGAGGCGCCGGAGATCCAGGCCGTCATCGCCCCCGACCAGCTCACGAGCTACGTGATGGTCGAGGCGACCGACGGGACCGCCTTCGGCCGGATCCTCGACGAGATCCCGCACGCCCGCGGCGTCATCCAGGGCGGCGACGGGCCCGCCGAGAGCCCCTTCTCCGAGGTCGAGCACTTCCTCTCGCCGACCCCGGACGTGGAGGGGATCGGCGAGGGCGACATCGTCGAGCTGATCGCCGGCCCGTTCAAGGGCGAGAAGGCGCGCGTCCAGCGGATCGACGAGGGGAAAGACCAGGTAACCGTCGAGCTGTACGAGGCGACCGTGCCGATTCCGGTGACGGTCCGCGGCGACCAGATCCGCGTGCTCGACAGCGAGGAGCGGTAGCGCCTTGTACTGAGCGAGCGGCGCGACGGGCAGCGGAGCCGCGGCGGACCGGTCCAGTGGTCTGACGCGGGGCCCGCACGCAACGACAAGGGCTTTATTCGACGACGACCGACCAGACGGATATGTTCGGCCACGGCGCGCCGGCGGTGTTGAGCGTGATCCCCGACACGTTCACGTTCGCGTGGATCGTCGCGATCCTCTTCGCGACGGCGTGGCTGCTCGACAGCCGCGGGCTGTCCGCGGGGCGGACGCTCGCGGCCGCGACGTGGGCGCTGTTCGGGCTGTTCTGGCTGTCGACGGTGCCGTACTTCGCGTTCGAACACCAGAGCTACGTCGAGTCGATCCTCGCGCTCGCCGGCTTCCCCGCCAGCGTGTACGCGGGGTACCTCCTGTACGACGGGCGGGCGTCGCTTTTCACCCTGACTCGGGCCATCGCGATTATGCTGTTCATCTACCTCCCGTTCGAGACGATCCCGGCGTTCACGTTCGCCGGGATCGCGGTGCCGGAGCCCCGTCGGGTCCTCATCGAGATCGTCGCGGCGCAGACCGGGGCCCTCATCGATCTCCTCGGGTACGCGCCGGAGGCGGTGACGAGCAGCGAGGGGTACGACGCGGCGTACTCGTGGACGCTCGACGACGGCCACACCGTCGTCATCCACATCGTGCTGGCGTGTACGGGGCTCGGAAGCATGGCCATCTTCGGCGGCCTCGTGGCCGCCGTCGAGGCGCCGCTCTCGCGGAAGCTCCGCGCGCTCGCGGTGTCGCTCCCGCTCATCTACGTCCTGAACCTCCTCCGGACGACGTTCATTTCGGTAGTGGCGGGCAACCAGTACATGCACTGGTACCCGGACCTGGTGTTGACGATGTTCGGCGCGACCGACCCGTACCGCGTCTCCTTCCTCATCTCGGACCGGATCATGAGCCAGCTGTTGGCGGTCGTGGCGCTCATCGCGATCACGTTCCTCGCGGTGCGCCAGCTGCCCGAGCTCGCGGTGATCTTGGAGGACGTCCTCTACCTCATCACCGGCGAGGAACACGACCTGACGGAGTCGCTCGACCTCCCGCGCGAGCCGACGAACCGGTAGCCCGGAATCCGGTCGCCGACACCGGCGGGCGACCGAGGCGGTCGTGTTCCCGAAAATATATAGCGCTATATAGCAAGCTATAGACGTTGGCGACGGGTACGAGCGACCATGACTGCGAGGACGCGAGACGGACCGCCGGGCTCCGGCCGCGGAGCCCGGCCGCGACGGGGTGGTCGCCGGTGCTGAGCGCGGTCGACCCGTTCGTCTACCTGGAGACGAACGTCGCCAAGCTGGTCCTCGCGACCGCGCTCGGCATGTTCCTCGGGCTGGAGCGCGAGTGGTCCCAGAAGTCGGCGGGGATCCGGACGTTCGCGCTCGTCAGCCTCGCGGCGGCCGTGTTCTCGCTGCTCGACGAGCCCGGGCTGCTCGTCGTCGGCGGGGTGTTGGTGGTCGCCAGCGCGGTCTTGCTCGCGGTCCGGAGCTTCGTCGAGCCCGACGTGGACGGGCTCTCGTTGACGACGTCGGCGTCGATGCTCGTCGCGTACGGGGTCGGCGTCCTCGTCGCGGAAGGACTCTTCATCGAGTCGGTGACGGTGGCGGTGCTGTCGTCGCTGCTGCTCGTGTTGAAGCGGGAGCTCCACGAGTTCGCGTGGGGGCTCTCCCGCGAGGAGGTGCGCAGCGCCGTGGAGTTCACCATCCTCGCGTTCGTCGTCTTCCCGCTCCTCCCCGCCGAGACGATCGACCCGTGGGGCGCGGTCCAGCCGCGGCTCGTCTGGTCGCTGGTGGTCGCGGTCAGCGCCATCGGCTTCGTCAACTACGTCCTCGTCAAGCGGTACCAGGGGCGCGGCTACGCGGTGACGGGCTTCTTCGGCGGGCTCGTCAACTCGACCGCGGTCGTCGCGGAGATGGCGAAGCGCGCGAAGGGGCGGGCGGACCTCCGCGAGATCGCGGTGGGGTCGATCCTCCTCGCGAACGCGGCGATGGCGTTCCGGAACGCCGCGGTGGTGGCCGTCTTCGTCCCGGAGGCGGCGCTCGTCGTCGGAGTGCCCCTCGGCGCGATCACGCTCGCGGGGATCGGCGTCGCGGTGTGGCGAAGCGACTGGCGGACGGCGATGGAGGCCGAGCTCACCTCTCCGTTCAGCCTCGGGAACGCGCTCACCTTCGGCGCGCTCTTCCTGCTCGTGCTGCTCGTCTCGGCGGTCGCCGAGGAGACGTTCGGCGCGGGCGGGTTCGTCGCCACCTCCTTCCTCGCCGGGCTGGTGTCGTCGGGGACCTCGACGACTACGGCCGTCTCGCTGCTCGGGACCGGTCAGATCGGCGTCGAGGCCGCGGTCGCGGGCGTGGTGGCCGGCACCGCCGCCAGCATCCTGATCAAGACCGCCTTCGCCGCGAGCATCGCGCGCGAACTGGTACGGCCGGTGTTCCTCTGGAACCTCCTGTTGATCGCCGTGGGCGTGATCGCCGGGCTACCGCTGTTAGTACTCTGATCGCTTTCGCCGCGGAGTCGGGCGGAGTCGACGGTCAAGCCGCTTTCAGGAGAGGTGTTCGGCGATGTCCGTCGACGACACCATCCCCACGTAGTCGTCGTCGACGACTGGGAGGTGTTTCACGCCGTACATCGTCATCATGGCGGCGACCTCCTGCATCATCAGGTCGGGCGTCACCGTCTCGACGTCCTCGGTCATCACGTCGCGGACCGCCGTCGCCTCTGGGTCGCGCCCGTCGGCGACCGCCCCGACGACGTCGCTCTGCGTGACGATACAGCCGCCGCCGGTCGTCACGACCAGCGCGCTGATCCCCTCGTCGCGCATCCGACGGGCGGCGTCCCGAACCGGCGCGTTCGCGCCGATCGTCTCCAGCGGGGTCGACATCACGTCCGCGACGCGTGTTCTGTCGTCGAGATCCATACCTCGCTGTGTGGTACCGTATCACATTACTCTTCCGGAACGCACAACGCGGGGCGGGCGCCGCGGTTCCGGTCGGTCACCGCGCCCTCGAAAGGTACGCTGTGAGGTCCGTCGTCGACACCATCCCGATCGGCCTGCCGTCGGCGTCGGTCACCGGGAGGTGGGTGTAGCCGTGCGCGGTCGGCTCCGCCAGTTCGGCGACGGTGTCGTCGCGGCCCACGGTGACGATGTCGGTCGTCATGAACGCCTCGACCGGTGTCCGGTCCTTCGGGTCGTTGTCGCGGACGAGCGCGACGAAGTCCGTCGCGGTGATCAGGCCCGCCAGCGTCCCGTCGGGCTCGACGACGAGGATCGAGCCGACGCCTGTCTCCCGCATTCGCTTCGCCGCGTCGGCCGCGGCGGCCCCGCGTTCGATCGTCGTGAGGTCGGTCGACATCAGCCGGTCGACGGGCACGTCGTTCATGCCGCCTGCCAACGCGCGGCACGATAATCAAACGTCCGGTCGGTCCGTGACCGCCGCGCGGGTCCGACCGCGAGGACTCACTCCTCGACGAGCGACTGGGGGGCGCCGGCGAGGCCGACGAGGGCGTCCGCCTCGACGTGGTGGAGGTCGCCGGGGATCACGAGCAGGTGGAGCGGGTCGCCGAACTCGCGGTCGGCGAGCGCGCTCAGTCGGTCGACCGCCACGACGGCGTCGGGGGAGCCGGCACGCGCGACGACGACCGCGAGCTCGTCGGCCCAGTTGTCGGCGAGCAGGCCCGCGGCGACGGCCGCGGTCATGTACTCCTCGTGGTCGGGATCGGGGCCGGTCGGTCCCGTTCCCACCTTGATGTCGAGGTAGACGACGGTGTGGAGCCCGCGCTCGCGGTTCGCCTCGATCGTCTCGACCACGCTCGCGGGCACGTCGTCGCCGCCGTGCGCGTACGGGAACGGCAGCGTCGTCGCCTTGCCGAACCGGTAGTTCTGGAGGCCGGTGAGGCTCGACGCCGCCGACTGGGCGGTGACCCCGTGGACCACCCGCGTGTCGATGCCGCGCTCCTCGGCGCGGAGGCGGAGGTCGGTGTGAGTGGTCGAGATCATCGTGTCGCCGGCGGTGAGGAACGCCGCGTCGCCGGACGCGGCCACGTCGAGGATCGGCTCCGGGTCCCGCTCGACGCCGTCGCGGTCGCGGACCTCGACGTCGACGCCGTGGTGCGCCTCCAGGTCGGCGACGTCGGCGCCGACGAGCCGACTGGTGTAGAACTCCGCGAAGACGCGGTCGGCCTCGCGCAGCGCCTCCCGCCCCTCGACGGTAACGGAGCGCTCGTCGTAGAGGCCGAGCCCGATGAACGTGAGCATGTCCGCGCTCGGCGCGCGGCGCAGTAAAAGGACGCGGAACCCCGGTCGGCGGTGTGGGATAGAGTGGCATCCTAATAGACCTTCATGATTGTCCCTTGGGATTCCATAGCAAGCCCTAAGAGGGAACCAACACAACTTCGGACCACGAGGCCCACTCGGGCTCACACACCACTATGACTGACGACGAACTCATCTGGCGGATATCGGGGGGATCCGGTGACGGGATCGCTTCGACCAGCCAGAACTTCGCGAAGGCCTTGATGCGATCGGGGCTCAACGTCTTCACGCATCGGCACTACCCGTCGCGGATCCGCGGCGGTCACACCTACACCGAGGTCCGCGCGTCGGCGGACCCCGTCGAATCCCGGGGCGACGGCTACAACTTCCTGCTCGCGCTGGGCGACTCGTTCGCCCGCAACCCGCAGGAGGAGGCCGTCTACGGCAACGAAGAGATCAAGCCGCTCTCGGAGAACTTAGACGAGCTCCGCGAGGGCGGGGTTATCGTCTACGACGAGGGACTCCTCGACGCCTCCGAGATCCCGAACTTCGACGAGCGCGTCGAGGAGAACGACTGGCACGTGTTCCCCCTCGACCTCCGCGGGCTCGCCCGCGACCAGGGGCGCGAGGTCATGCGGAACACCGCCGGCGTCGGCGCGACCTGCGCGCTGACCGGGATGGATCTCGACCACGTACAGGACCTCATGCGCGACGCGATGCCGGAGAAGATCCTCGAACCGAACCTCGAGATCCTCCAGATCGCGTACGACCAGGTCCGCGAGGAGTACGACGTGGACGCCCCGGACGTCTCGGTGCCGACGGGCGAACACGACGAGACCCAGCTGCTCATGTCCGGCTCGGACGCCATCTCCTACGGCGCCATCGACGAGGGCTGCCGGTTCATCGCCGGCTACCCGATGACGCCGTGGACCGAGGTGTTCACCATCATGACGCAGAACCTGCCGAAGCTCGGCGGGATCTCCGAGCAGGTGGAAGACGAGATCGCCGCGGCCGCGCTCGCGGTCGGCGCCTCGCACGCCGGCGTCAAGGCGATGTCCGGCTCCTCGGGCGGCGGGTTCGCGCTGATGTCCGAGCCGCTCGGGCTCGCGGAGATGACGGAGACGCCCGTCGTCCTCGTCGAGGCCATGCGCGCCGGCCCCTCGACCGGGATGCCGACGAAGCCGGAGCAGTCCGACCTCGAACACGTCCTCTACACCTCGCAGGGCGACTCCCAGCGCGTCGTGTTGGCGCCCGGGACCGTCGAGGAGGCGTACGAGCAGTCGCGGCTCGCCTTCCGGCTGGCCTACGAGTACCAGATCCCGTCGATCCTCCTGTACGACCAGAAGCTCGGCGGCGAGATGAAGAACGTCCCGAAGAGCCACTTCGACCGCGAGCCGAACCCGACGCTCGGGAAGACGCTCTCGGAGGACGCGCTGGCCGACGAGCCGCACTCGGCCGACGGGAAGTTCCACCGCTTCCAGCACGACGTGGAAGACGGCGTCTCCCCGCGGTCGATCCCCGGCCAGAAGGGCGGTCGCTTCCTCGCGACCGGCAACGAACACGACCCGACCGGGCACATCGCGGAGTCGCCCGACAACCGCGTCGCGCAGATCGACCGGCGGACCCAGAAGCTGGAGGCCATCCGCGACGACCTCGACGAGGAGGACACCGGTTCGTACGCCGGTCCCGAGGACGCCGAGTACGGCATCCTCACGTTCGGTAGCCAGCAGGGGACCGTCGAGGAGGCGGTCGGTCGCCTCAACGACGCCGGGATCTCGGTGAAGTCGTACGGCGTCTCCGACATGCTCCCGTTCCCGACCGAGCAGGTCGAGGCGTTCGTCGCGAGCGTCGACGAGGTCCTCGTCGTCGAGATGACGGCGTCCGGACAGTTCCGCGGGCTCGTCCAGAAGAACCTCGGCCGCTACGGCGAGAAGCTGTCGAGCCTGCTGAAGTACAACGGGAACCCGTTCGAGCCGGCGGAGATCGTCGACGGGTTCGAGGCCGCGGTCGTCGAGGGCGACGGCGACGCGTCCGGCCATCAGACCACCTTCGTCCCAGCCGCAGGTGACTAACCAATGAGCACGTTTTCAGCGATCGGAGAGGAGCGAGAGATCGACCGCGACGAGTACACCCCCGGCGTGGAGCCGCAGCCGACCTGGTGTCCGGGCTGCGGTGACTTCAGCGTCCTGAAGGCGCTCAAGCAGGCGTTGCCGGAGGTCGGGCGCACGCCCGAGGAGACGCTGCTCTGTACGGGGATCGGCTGTTCGGGCAAGCTGAACAGCTACCTCGACACGTACGGGTTCCACACGATCCACGGGCGCTCGCTGCCCGTGGCCCGCGCCGCGAAGCTCGCGAACCCCGACCTCGAAGTGATCGCCGCCGGCGGCGACGGCGACGGCTACGGGATCGGCGGGAACCACTTCGTCCACACGGCCCGGGAGAACCACGACATGACGTACATCGTGTTCAACAACGAGATCTTCGGGCTCACGAAGGGACAGACCTCCCCGACCAGCCCGAAGGGCCACAAGTCGAAGACGCAGCCCTCGGGCAGCGCCAAGGAGCCGATCAAGCCGCTCTCGATGTCGCTGAACGCCGGCGCGTCCTACGTCGCCCGGACGGCCGCGGTGAACCCGAACCAGGCGAAGGAGATCATCACCGAGGCGATCGAACACGACGGGTTCGCGCACGTCGACTTCCTCACCCAGTGTCCGACGTGGAACAAGGACGCGCGCCAGTACGTCCCGTACATCGACGTCAACGAGTCCGACGACTACGAGTTCGACAAGACGGACCGCGTCGAGGCCGCCGAGATGATGCGCGAGACCGAGGAGTCGCTGTACGAGGGCGAGGTCCTCACCGGCCGCTTCTACGTCGACGAGGAGCGCCCCTCCTACGGCGCCGAGAAGCAGGCCATCGGCGAGATGCCCGACGAGCCGCTCGCCGAGCGCTACTGGGACGACGACTACGAGTGGGAGCGCTCCCACGACATGTTCCTCGACAAACACGCCTGAGCGGGGCCGGCGGCCGTTCACGGCGCGGTGAGTTCGTTTTTTGATTCGCAAGGTATTTTTTCATTGGTGACAAACGTAGTGGTATGAGTACGGTATCGACGGAAGAACGGATCCTCTCCGTGTTAGAGGAGGACGCGCAGGCGTCCTGCGGGGAGATCGCCGAGCGGGCCGATGTCTCGAAGCCGACGGTGCGGAAGTACATCGACCGCCTCGAAGAGCGGGGCGTTATCGTCGGCTACTCCGCGGAGGTCGACCCGAAGAAGCTCTCGTCGCAGTCGATCGCGATGGTCGGCATGGACGTCGACTCGGGCCAGTACGTTGCGGCCACCCGCGAACTGAAGTCGCTCGACGAGGTACAGGCGCTGTACACCTCCTCCGGCGACCACATGCTGATGGCCGAGGTCCGCGCCGGCGACGGCGACGAGCTCGGCGACGTCATCTCCGAGAAGCTGCTCGGCGTCGACGGCGTCACCGCGGCGCACCCCTCCTTCCTCCAAGAGCGGCTGAAGTGACGCGGAGGGCGGTCCGGCCCCGTTCGTCGCCGCGTCCGCGTCAGGCGAGCGCCCGCGGGTCCGCGACGACGACCGACTCGTCGCCCGCCGGGCTCCGGCGGGTCCCGCGCCGCGCGAACCCGTGCGCGCTGAAGAACTCCTCAGCGCTGGGGCGGTCCGGCGGGACCGTCGCGCGGAGCGTCTCGATATCCCGGTCGGCGAGCGCGTTCCCCACGCGGGCGAGCAGCTCGTCCGCGACCCCCTCTCCCGCGCGGTTCGGGTGGACCCAAAGCGCCAGCAGCTCCGCCTCGGTGTCGTCCGGGTCCGGGTGCGCGATCGCGAGGCCCACGGGACCCTCCTCGTCGTGTTCCATCAGGAACGACCACTCCGCCTCGGCGGCGGCCTCGCGGACGCCGGCGGCGGACACGTCGAGCAGGGGCGCGCCGATGTCGTCGAACACCGTCTCCTCGCGGGCTCGCGACACCGCGGTCCGCAACGCCTCCGCGTCGTCGGGGCGAGCCGCCCGGACATACATGGTCGACCGTGAGTAAAGAACGCACCTATAGGTTTCGGCGTCGGCGCGACCCGCGGCCGGCGGCGGGGCGCGCGATCCGCTTCGTCGGCCGACCGAAGACCGGCGCGTCCCCCGACCGAGCCCCTACGCGACCGGCTCGACGCCGATCGTGACGGTCGTCTCCTCGACGTCCCACTCCTCGACGAGGCCGCCCTCGGCGTCGGCGGCGTCGCTCGGGTCGTCGAGCCACGCGTCGGCGCGCACCTCGCCGGCGATGAGGTCGGCGTGGTCGTCGACGAAGCCGGCGACGCGCCCGTCGTCGACCGCGACGCCGACGCGGATCCGCGCCTCGACGTCCAAGTCGAGCTCCTTGCGCATCTCCTGGATCCGGCGGATCACGTCGCGGGCGTACCCCTCGGACTCGATGTCGGGGGTCAGCGAGGTGTCGACGTAGACGGTGCCGCCCTCGAAGTCGGCGCCGGAGACGTTTGCCGGCGGCTCCGCGACGTACTCGACCATCTCGTCGTCGAGGTCGACGGGCTCGCCGTCAACGGTCACTTCGCCGCCCTCGACCGCAGCGCGGCTCGCGCCCTGGACCGCCTCCATCACCTTCTGCGCGTCGCCGCCGAAGGCGGGGCCGATGGCGGCCATCTGCGGCTCCGCGGTCTCGACGAGCTCGTCGAAGGCCTCGGTGACGACCACCTCGCGGGCGTTGACGCGGTCGGCGATCAGCTCCTCCAGCCGGTCGACCGCGGCCGCGACCGTCTCGTCGTCCGTCTCGACGACGACCCGCGGCACGGGCCAGCGGAGCTTCCGGCCGGCCTGCTGGCGCGCGTTCGCGGCCGCCTCCTCGACGTCGCGGAAGACCGCCACGTCGCGTTCGAGGTCGGGGTCGCGCAGGTCGGCGTCCGGCTCGGGGTACGACAGCGCGTGGACCGTCGTCGCCGCGCCGTCGAGCCGCTGGTACATCCGCTCGGAGAGGTACGGGGCGATCGGCGCGAGCAGCCGGATCACCTCGTCGAGGACGGTCGCGAGCGTCGCGTACGCGCCGCGCTTGGAGGCGGAGTCGGCCTCCTCCCACATGCGGTCGCGGACGGCCTTCACGTAGAACCGCGAGACGTCCTGCGTGACGAACTCGATGACGGCGTTGACCGCGTCGCTCACGCGGTAGTCGTCCCAGGCGTCGACGACCTCGGCCTCGACCGACTGGAGCCGGGAGAGCACCCACTCGTCGACGAGTTCCAGCTCGCCGTCGGAGAGGTCGGCGTCGGCGGGATCGTAGCCGTCGAGCTCCATGTACTCCAAGGGGAAGCGGAACACGTTCCAGAGGATGTTGAGCTTACCCTGTAGCTCGCCGAGCCCGTCCCACTCGAACGCGAGGTCGACCCCCTGCTGGTCGTGCGAGAGGAGGTAGGTGCGGAGCGGGTCGCGGCCGGCGCGCTCGATCGCCTCCTCCGGCGTGACGATGTTGCCGACCGACTTCGACATCTTCCGACCGTCCTCGTCGTTGGCGAAGCCGTGCATTAACACCTCCTCGTAGGGGATCTGATCGACCGCGGCGGTGCCCATCCCGAGCTGCGACCAGAACCAGCCGCGCGTCTGGTCGTGCGCCTCGATGATCAGGTCGGCGGGCCACAGCTCGTCGTGCGCGGCCTCGTCGCTCGGGTAGCCGAGCGTGCCCCACGTCGCGACGGAGGAGTCGAGCCACACGTCGAACACGTCCTCGACGCGCCGGTAGGTGGTGCCGTCCTCGACGATCGTGAGATCGTCGACGGAGGGGCGGTGGAGGTCGATCGACTCGGGGTCGACGTCCTCCTCGACGCGCTCGGCGAGCTCCTCGCGGGTGCCGATCACGATCATGTCCTCGTCGAGGTTCCCGGCCGCCGCGTCCTCGGGCACCCAGATCGGGATCGGGACGCCCCAGTAGCGCTGGCGGGAGACGTTCCAGTCGGGGGCGTCCTCGATGAAGTCGCGGAACCGGTTGTCCCGCGCCCACTTGGGGTGCCACTCGGAGTCCTCCATGTTGTCGAGGAGGTCCTCCTTCACGTCCGTGATCGAGATGAACCACTGGTCGGTGACCAGCTGGATGATCCCGGTGTCACAGCGCCAGCAGTGGCCGTAGCTGTGCTCGACGGTGCCGTGCGCGAGCATGTGGCCGTCGGCGACGAGGTCGTCGACGATGTCGTCGTTGGCGTCGCGCACGAACTGCCCGGCGTACTCGCCGGCCGCCTCGGTGAACTCGCCGTTCGGCGCGACCGGACAGAAGATGTCTAAGCCGAGTTCGGTGCCGCGCTCGAAGTCCTCCTCCCCGTGGCCCGGCGCGGAGTGGACGAGCCCGGTGCGGTCCGCCTCGACGTAGTCGGCGGCGTACACCTGTCCCGCACCCTCGAAGTCCGGGTACTCGGCGACGCGGTCGGCGAGCGGATGGTCGTACGACCAGCCGACCAGCTCGTCGCCGGTCAGCTCGGCCTCGACCTCGTACGCCTCGTAGCGGCCCTCCTGTAACACGTCCTCGACGCACTCCGCGGCGACGTAGATGAGCTCCTCCTCGCCGTCCTTCTCCGCGCGGACCGCGTTGTAGGTGAGCTCCTCGTCGACGGCGACGAAGGTGTTCGCGGGGATGGTCCACGGCGTCGTCGTCCAGACGACGAGGCTTCCCTCGCGGTTCGCGAGCGGGAACTTCACGTAGATGGAGGGGTCCTCCACGTCCTCGTACTCGACCTCGTTGTTGGCGAGCCCCGTCTCGCAGCGCGGGCACTGCGAGATGGAGCGTTTCCCCTGCTCGACGAGCCCGTTGTCGGCGACCTCGGAGAACGCCCACCAGGCGGCCTCCATGTACTCCGGCGAGATGGTCTCGTAGGGGTCCTCCCAGTCCATCCACACGCCGATGGACTTGAAGTCCTCGTCCATCGCCGCCCGGTTTTCGAGGGCGAACTCCTTGCACGTCTCGATGAACGACTCCATCCCGTACTCCTCGATGTCCCGCTTGTTCTCGAAGCCGAGCTCCTCCTCGACTTTCACCTCGATCGGGAGCCCGTGCATGTCGTAGCCGGGGCGGTCGGTGACGCGGTGGCCGGTCATCCGCTTGTGCCGGATGACGGCGTCCTTCAGCGTCTTGTTCCAGGCCGTCCCGAGGTGCATCTGCCCGGAGGTGTACGGCGGGCCGTCCACGAAGAAGAACGGCGGGTCGTCGGCGTGCGCCTCCTTCGCCGCCTCGTAGGCGTCGTGCTCGTCCCAGTACTCGTCGACCGCGGACTCGACGTCCGCGGGCGCGTACTGGTCGTCGATCTGCTCCATACGCGTTGGTCTGCGCGCGCGTATTTGAATACGGCGGAGTCGTGGGAACGGTTCAGCGGCTGCGGAGTCCCCGGAACGATTCAGCGGCTGCGGAGTCCCCGGAACGGTTCAGCGGCGGCGAAACGGGACAAGACACTTCCACCGGGAACCGAACGATCGGGGCATGGAAACGCCGCGAGTCGTGCGCGAGAATCTGGGGTACGCGCTCCTCGGCGGGCCGGTGCTGGCCGCCGTCTCGTTCGCAGTCGGCGCACAGTTCCTCGGCACCGCCGCGGGGGTCGCCGCCGCGGTCGCGACGTACGCGCTCGGGTGGGCGCTCTCGGCGCGGCGGTCCGCGTCGGCGCCGGAGCGGTCGCCGTCGGAGCGACCGGCGGCGGACGCGGACGACGAGCGCGAGCGCCGCGAGCGAGAGGCCGAGGCGGGGAAGGGGGGCTTCGGCGGGGGCGGCGGCGGGTAGCGGTCGCCGCCGCTTACCGCGGGTCCGCCGGCGTTTCCGGCGCCCCGTCCGCGAAGTAGTCCGCGAGCCGCTCTGCGGCCTCGGTCGCGCGCGGCGTCACCAGCGCGAAGCGGATCCACTCGTCGCGGGCGGTGCCGAACGCCTCGCCGGGCATGCCGGCGACGCCCGCCTCGTCGACCAGCCGCTTGACGTTCGCCATCGTGCCGGGGAACCCCTCGAAGCGCGCGAGGACGTAGAAGGCGCCCTCCGGGCGGCTGTACTCCGCGCCGGCCGCGTCGAGCGCGTCGGTGAACGCGTCGACGCGGTCGGCGAGCAGCTCCCGTGACTCGGCGTAGTACTCCGGCGGCGTCTCGGCGAGCGCGTGGTGTACCGCGTACTGCGAGGGGCGCGCGCCGGTGACGTTCACGAGCATGTGCCGGGTCTTGGCGTCGCCGACGTGCGCCTCGGGGAACACGCCGTAGCCGACGCGGAGCCCCGTTATCGCCATCGACTTCGAGAAGCCGCTGGTGACGATCACGCGGTCCGAATCGAGGGTGAGGGCGGACTCGAACGAGCCGGCGAGGTCGAACCGGTCGTACACCTCGTCGACGAGAACGAGGGCGTCGACCGCCTCGGCGATACCGACGACCTCCCGGACCGCGTCGAGGTCGTAGACGGCGCCGGTCGGGTTGTTCGGCGTGTTTAAGACTATCAGGGCGGTGTCCTCGCTCGCCGCCTCGCGGACCGCGTCGACGTCGAGGCTCCCGTCGCGGTCGGTCGGGACGAGCGTCGGCTCGCCGCCGAGCAGGTGGGTCTTCCCGGGGTAGTACGGGTACACCGGGTCCATCAACAGCGCCTCGTCGCCCGCCCCGCGGTCGAGCGCGCGCGCCATGGCGAGGTAGTTCGCCTCGCCGGTGCCGTTGGTGACGACCACGCGCTCGGGGTCGACGCCGCGGCGCTCGGCGATCGCCTCCCGGAGCTCGCGGAGCCCGTCGCTCGGGGGGTACTGGAAGTCGGCGGGCGGCAGGTCGGCGTACTCGCGGAGCGCCTCCCGGAGCGCGGCGGGCGGCTCCCAGTCGGGGTTGCCGCTCACCATGTCGATGACGTCGCCGTCGGCGGCCGCGGCGTACTGCATCACGTGGAAGAACTTCGGCTCCTCGTACTCCATACGGTCGGGTCGGGCGCGCCCGCCGTGGCTCTTTCGACCCGGGAGCGGCGGAGCGGCGGTGCGGACCGCGGCGGAGCGGCGGTGCGGACCGCGGCGGAGCGGGTCGTTGCGCCGTGGCCGAGGTGGACCGGGGGACGCCCGTCCCGCGATCGTCGCCGCGATCCGGTGGTTTGACCTATCGACGCGCGAAGCGAGCGGTATGAACAAACGCGGCCACGTCCTCAACGGCCTGCTGCTCGCCCTCGGGCTCGGGTTCATCGTGGAGCCCGGCCTCGACATGGCGACGGCGACCACCGTCGCCGAGATCACCGTCCCGGTCGTGCTTGGAGCGCTGTTCCCCGACGTCGACACCGCCTTCGGGCGCCACCGGAAGACGCTCCACAGCCTCCCCGTGCTGGCGGTCTTCCTCGCGTACCCGATCGTCTTCGGGAACCTCCAGTACGTGTGGATCGGCGTGTTGACCCACTACCTCCTCGACGTGGTCGGGAGCCGGCGCGGCATCGCGCTGTTCCACCCGCTCTCGGACAGGGAGTTCGGGCTGCCGAGCGGCGTGACGACGAGCAGCAAGTACGCCGACCTCGTCACCGTGATCATCACCGCGATCGAGCTGGCGGGCTTCTGGGCGATCCACACCTACGTCGTCAACCTCGATCTCGACCTCTCGGCTGCCTCGCAGGCCGCAGCGGGGTTGGGTTTATAAATAAATCGCGGCTGAGGCGGTCGTCCGGCGATCGGCGGCGTCGACGATAGCGTGGAAGGTTCAGTCGGTTGTTTATAAGTAAGCGACACCGGATCGGCGGCGCACAGTTTCGGATTTTCAGCCGTTCGTTTATAAATGAATGTCCGGGGGTCGACCGCAAGCACTCGCAAATTCCCAGCCGCTCGTTTATAAGTGATAGATAGTAGATCAGCCGCGGACACTGCCAAGGCCCCAGCCGCTTACTTATAAATAGCTGCTAACGGCTCGGCGGCGATCTCCTCCAAAGCCCCAGTCGCGAGGGCGGCGCACGCTCGCTGCGCTCCTCAGTCGGTCGCTCGTTTCACTCGCTCCCTCTCTGCGGTGCTTGCGTCGCCTGCGCCGCCCTCGCGACTGCCCCTTTGAGTCCCACCCCGCACCGCACGGCACGGCACCTCACGCCTCCCCAGCCTCGTCGCTCGCTTGGGGCTCCCTCCGGTCGCCCGCATCGCTCGCGACTCCCTCGCGCGGTGCTGACTCGCGGCCGCCTCCGGCGGCCGCTCGCAGGCACGCGCCACCGCAGTGTTTCCGTCGCCGTCCCGGTGGCTTTTCGTCGTCGCTCGCGTGTCCCGACCCATGACCGAGGAAGACGAGGCCGCGCCGTCGGTCGCGGTCGTCGGCGGCGGCGCGGTCGGCGTCACGGCGGCCGGCGACCTCGCGGCCCGGGGCGCCGACGTGACGCTGTTCGAGCGCGGGGAGCTGGCGGCCGAGAGCTCCGGGCGCGCGGCGGGGGTCCTCTACGACGCCTACGCCGAGGACGTCGACGCCGCGGTCGGCGCCCGCGCGCTGGAGCGGTTCCGCGCGTTCGACCGGTCGCTCCCCGGCTTCTCGTTTTCCGCGTGCCCGTACGTCATCGCGGTCCGGGAGGGCGACCCCGACGCCGACGCCGTCCCGGCGATGGTCGAGCGCATGCGCGGACACGGGTGCGAGGTGTCGGTCGTCGACCCCGACGCGCTCGGCGAGCGCTTCCCCGCGCTCCGGACCGACGACCTCGCCGTCGCGGCGGTCGCCGAGGGCGCGGGGTGGACCGACCCGCCGAGCTACGTCCGCGCGCTCGGCGAGCGGGCCGCTCGGGAGGGCGTCGCGGTCGAGACGGAGACGGCTGTCGCGCTCGGCCCGCGGACCGACGCGGGGCGCGAGATATCTGTCCGCGAGGCCGAAGCCGACGAGAACCGGGGGGCCGAAACGCGCGCGTTCGACGCGGTCGTCGTCGCCGCCGGGGCGCACACCCGGTCGCTGCTGGCGGACGCCGGCCTCTCGGTCCCGGTCGTCCCCTACCGCGTTCAGGCGCTCGTCGCCGGAGGGGCCTACGACGGCCCGATGGTCTACGACGCCACCGCGGACGCGTACTTCCGCCCGCACCCGGACGGACTGCTCGCGGGCGACGGCACGGAGCCCGTCCCGGCCGACCCAGACGACTACCGACGGGAGGCGGACGACTGGTTCCGCGAGGACGTCGTCGCCGTCCTCGGCGAGCGGCTCGTCGGCACCGAGCACGGCGACGGTCGCGCCGAGCGAATCGATCCCGACACGGACGTCTCGCGGGCGTGGGCCGGACTCTGTACCGCGACGCCCGACGGCGACCCGCTCGTGGGGCCGGTGGATGCGAGCGGGGAGGCCGGTCCCACCCTCTTCGTCGCCGCGGGCTGGCAGGGGCACGGGTTCATGCGCGCGCCGGCGATCGGCGAGACGGTCGCCGAGGGCGTGCTCGCGTCGCTCGCGGGCGTCGCGGTCGGGGATTCGGACTCCCCGTGGATCGGCGCGTTCGACCCGGAGCGGTTCGACGGCGACGAGGAGTTCGAGATCGCGGAGGGGATGTCGCTGTCGACCCGGACGGACGATATTTGAAAGGTAGTCGGCGCGGTCAGTCGTCCTCTTCGACCACGTCGACGTCGCTCGGCCCGCCGCGCTTGGGGATCTCGACGTGGAGCGTGCCGTTGCGCGTGAGCGTCGCGTTCGCGCCCTCGGGCGTCACGTCGGCGTCGCGCGGGAGGTCGACGCTGCCGGACAGCGAGACGCCGCGGCCCGGGAACACGAGGTCGTAGCCGTCGTAGAAGTCGCGGAAGCGTTCTAAGTTTACCTCGACGGTGCGGTCGAGGAAGGTCACGTCGACGTCCTCGCCGCGGACGCCGGGCGCGTCGAAGACGACGAGGTAGGCGTCGTCGCTCTCGAGGAGGTCGGACGAGAGCGGGCGGCGCTCCTGGACGCGGCCCCACCCGCGGCCGACGCGTTCGAGGGCGCTCCGGAGCGCGGACCGACCGGTCTCGACGAGTCCGCCCACGGCTCACACCTCGATTTCGACGAGGTCGCTCCCCCCGCAGTACGGACACGAGAGGTCCTCGACCGCGTGGTCGTCGGGCACGTCGTACGTGTAGTGGTTCTCGAACATGTCCAGCTCGCAGTCGTCGCTGACGCACTTGACCTCCATCGTCGATGGCATATACCGATCCGTTGTGCCGGCGAGGGCTTAAACGGCGTGGCGGCGGCGACGAGGTGGCGCGAAGCGCGCGGCGATCGGCGCCCCGCGCGACGGGCCGGTCAGAGCCCCGCGCCGCGCATGCGCTCCGGAACGACGGTCCGCTCCGCGAGCAACACGAGGAGGGTCCCGGACGCGACGCCGGCGGCGAACCCCGGACCGTACGGGAACAGCGCGGGTGCGAACGCGAGGGAAACGCCGAGCCAGACGACCGCGACGAGGATCGCGGCTCCCGCGGCGACGTACGCGAGCGTCTCGTACCGGTCCGACGGGAGCCGGTCCCGCGCGAGCCACGCGAGCGGTCCGACGAGCAGGGCGGTGCCGACCGCCCACGCGGCCGCGGCGCCCCACGGGCGCGGGTCGGCGGCGTAGAACTGGCCCGCGCCGACGGCGCAGACGAGGGCGACCGCGAGGTACTGTCCGAGCCGCTGTCGTCGAGCGGGCGTATTGGAGGACACGAGTCGCGGTTTCGAGCGATCCGGCATAAGCGATCGGGCCGGCGGGTTCCGTCGGTCCGTTCCGCCCCCGGCGGACTCCGCACGCTTTTCCCCTCTCGGCCGACTACGGAGGGTAACATGACCGATTCGCCCGCGTCGGCCCGGGGGTCGCTCCCGGCCGACCCGAACGACCTCGCCGTCACCGTCGTCGACGGGTACGTCGACGAGCCGGCCCACTTCGGCGTCCCGCCGTACCTCTCGACGTACCCCCGGTACACGGCCGGCGCGCTCGTCGACGCGGGCGTCCCGGAGTCGCAGATCACCTACCACACCATCGACGAGCTCCGCGAGGACCGGTCGAAACACGCCGACGTGGCGGACGCCGACCTCATGGTGTACGTCGGCGGGATGACGGTGCCCGGGAAGTACGTCGGCGGCACCCCCGCGGAGCCGGACGAGGTGCGCGAGCTCGGCTGGACCGCCGACGGCGTGACGCTGCTCGGCGGCCCGGTGCGCTTCGGGGTCGGCGAGGAGAACGCGGGCGCACAGGAGACGAAGCGCGACGACCTCGACTACGACTTCGTCGCGATGGGCGACGTCGAGGCCGCGGCCCACGACCTCGTCCGCGAGGGGTTGGAGGGGTACGGCAACCGGATGCGGACCAACGAGGAGGTCGACCGCTGGGCCCGGCAGGGGGCGTTCGTCGTCGAGCAGCACCCCAACCACCCGGACTACCTCATCTGCGAGATGGAGACCTCGCGCGGCTGCGCGTACCGCTGTTCGTTCTGTACGGAGCCGCTGTACGGCGACCCGGCGTTCCGCGCGGCGCGGTCGGTCGTCGACGAGGTCGACGCGCTCTCGGACCGCGGGGTCAGACACTTCCGGCTCGGGCGGCAGGCCGACATCCTCGCGTTCGGCGGCGACGGCGAGGCGCCGAACCCCGACGCGCTCCGGGAGCTGTACGGCGGGATCCGCGAGGTCGCGCCCGACCTCCGGACGCTCCACCTCGACAACATGAACCCGGTGACGATCACGGACTACCCCGAGGCCTCCCGCGAGGCGATCCGCGTCATCGCCGAGCACAACACGCCCGGCGACACGGCCGCGTTCGGTCTCGAATCGGCCGATCCGGTCGTTCAGGAGGAGAACAACCTGCTCGTCACCGCCGAGGAGTGTCTGGAGGCCGTCCGCGTCGTCAACGAGGAGGGCGGCTGGCGCCCGGGCGACGGCCCCGAGACGACGCCCGGCGACACCACCCGCGTCACCGGCCCCTCGACCGGCCCGGACGCCTCGCCGCGGCTCCCGAAGCTCCTCCCCGGGATCAACCTCGTCCACGGGCTCGCCGGCGAGCGCCCCGAGACGTACGAACACAACAAGGAGTTCCTCCAGACGGTGTACGACGAGGGGCTGATGCTCCGCCGGATCAACATCCGCCAGGTGATGGCGTTCGCGGGCACGGAGATGGCGGAGACGGGCGCCGACATCGCACAGGAGCACAAAGACCAGTTCCAGGCGTACAAGCGCGAGGTGCGCGAGACCATCGACAACCCCATGCTCGACCGCGTCGTCCCGCCGGGGACCGTCCTGCCCGACCTCCACCTCGAATACCATCAGGACGGGAAGACGTTCGGTCGCCAGCTGGGCACGTACGCGCTCCTCGTCGCGGTCCCCGGCGAGCGCGAGCTGGGGACCACGATCGACGTGGCGATCACCGACCACGGCTACCGCTCCGTGACCGGCGTCCCGTACCCGCTCGACGTCAACGCGGCCTCGATGGACGAGCTGACGGCGATCCCCGGGATCAACCGGAGCACGGCCGGCGACGTCGTGGTCGGCCGGCCGTACGACTCCGTCGACGCGGTCGACGCTGTCGCTCCGGGGACCGTCGACCTCTCGGCGTACGCCGTCGCCGGCGACACCGACGTGCCGATCCCGGGCCGCGAGCGCCCCGGCTCCGGTCCCGGTCCGGCCGCGCGGTCCTCGCTCGGACGCGGGGACTGATAGATGGTGGGCGACGACCCGACTTCGGCCGACGACGGCGACCCCGCGGTTGCCCGCGTCGAGGTCCCCGTCGACACGCGCGCCCCCGGCGGGACCACGAACGCGTACCTGCTCGACGGGCTCCTCGTCGACCCGGCGGCCCGGACGGACGCGCTCGACGCCGCGCTCGCGGCGCGCGGGTCGCTCCCGTCGGACGACGCTGGCCTCGGCCCCGCCAGCCCCGCCGACGCCCCTCCGATCGAGGCGATCGCGGTCACCCACGCCCACCAGGACCACGTCGGCGCGGTGGCCGACTACGCGGCGCTGACGGGCGCGACCGTCGTCGCCCGCGAGGGCCACGCGGACCGGTTCACCGAGGCGACCGGTGTCGCCCCCGACGAGACGGTCGCACCGGGGGAGACAGTCGCCAACACCGCGGTCCGCGTCGTCGACGCGCCGGGACACGCGCCGGACCACGTCGCGTTCGCGGCCGGCGGGCCGTCGACTGCGGTCCGCACCGTGCTATGCTGCGGCGACCTCGCCGTCGCGGATGGGAGCGTCGCGGTCGCGGCGCCCGAGGGCGACCTGTCCGCGTACCTCGCGAGCCTCGAACGCGTGCGCGACGCCGGCTACGACCGGCTCCTCCCCGGGCACGGGCCCGCGATCGACGACCCGGCGGCGACGTGCGACCGGCTGATCGAACACCGACTGGCCCGCGAGCGCGACGTGATCGCCGCGATAGACGGCGGCGCGGCCGACCTCGACGCGGTCGTCGACGGCGCCTACGAGAGGGACCTCTCCGGCGTGCGGGACCTCGCGCTGGCGACGGTCGCGGCCCACGTCGAGAAGCTGGTCGCGGAGGGTCGGATCGGCGAGGCGTGGCGCGCGCGGCTGGCCGACCGGGGGTTCGACTGACGACGCCGCGGTTCTCGCCGCCAGTCGAACCGCGCTACTGCTCCGCTCCGAGTTCGGCGACGACCTCGGACAGCGGCGTCTCGGTCACGTCGACGAAGCGGCCGCCGGCGGCGACGATCCCGCCGTCGGTCTCCGGGTCGTCGCCGACGTGGACGAGCCCGGTCGTCGACGTCCCGAGCGCCTCCGCCGCGGCCTCGAACGCGGAGGGGTGGGGCTTCCGCCAGCCGCAGCCGACGCTCGTCGTGACCGCGTCGAACTCGCCGCGGAGCCCGGCGCGGATCAGCGTCCGCGGGACGAGTTCGGGCACCGCGCAGTTCGAGAGCAGCCCGACCGGGCCGCGCTCGCCGGCGCCGCGGACCGCGTCGAGCGCGCCGTCGCGTCGGGTCACGTCCGGGTCGAACGCCGCGACCACGGCGTGCCTAGCGACGTTCTGGTCCGCGTCGACGCCGCGGGAGTCGAGCGCGCGAGCGACGTGCGCTGGGAGGGGGACCTCCGCGCCCGCCGGCGCCTCGACGTGCCGTTCCCCGTACGCGACGTGCCAGTCGTCGGGGACAGACACGTCGCGGGACTCCAGTTCGCGCGCGACCGCTTCCGCCGGGTCGGACGGGTACTCGACGTCGACGAGGGTCCCGAAGAGGTCGAAGGTGACTGCCACGATACCCCTGTTACGGGCAAACCCGGATTGAAGCTGTCGGTCGGTGCGACCGGCGTCGACGCCCGCGCGACGCCCCGGTCGCGGCCGCGCGCCGAGGTCAGAGGAACGAGCCGAAGTGGAGGGTGACGAGGCGGTAGAGGCCGGTCACCCACGCGCACAGCCACAGGAGCATGAACCCGGCGACGCCGGCGCGGAGCCGCTTGCGCCAGTGGCCCATGTCCTCGTGGATCTCGTCGATGTCGACGTCGGGGTCCTCGTAGGCGTCGGCGTTCCGCTTCGCCTGGAAGATCCGAACGATCCCGGTGAGCGCGAACGCGAGGAGCGCGTACGCCTGAACGCCGAAGAACGCGTGGAGGATCGCCATCCCGCTCACCTGGTCGAGGACGCGGGGGATCATCCAGGTGACGATGGGGACCGTCGTGAGCACCAGGCCGGCGAGGATGTACCGCAGGTGCCGCATCAGCACGTTCCACGTCACGGTCTCCGTGTCGATCATGATCCAGGCGCCGTACAGGAGGAAGGGGAGACTCGCCGTCACGGACATCCCGGCGAGCGCCGCGATGACCGACTCGTCGACCATACCGACGGTACGGGCTCCGGCGCGTAAAGCCCCGCGATCCGCGCCCGGCGAGGGGGTCCTCCCGGTGCGTCGTCCGGCGTTCCGCCGTGTCGCCGCGCTCTTCCGGCCCGCAGTCCCGCACTCCCGACCTGCCGTCCCGCGCCCCCGGCTCCCGGGCGCGGACGAAAACAGTTAGCGTCAGGAGCACGTAGCGTCGGTCGATGGAGGACACCTCGACGCGGTCGGAGTCGGAGTCGCCGCCGGAGGAGTCGGCCGATCCGGCGCCCGAGGGTCGGGACGAGCGCGGTTCGGCGGCCGGGGACGCCGATCCCGCAGCGGCCGACGCCGACGGGGCCCCGGAAGACGAGACCGACATCGAGGCCCTCCGCGAGCGGGTCGAGTCGGAGTACGACTTCGACGACTTCGGCCCGTCGGACATGGCGCAGATGAACGCGGAGGAGTGGGACGCCGCGTTCGACCCGGACACGTGGATCACCGGCGACCGACTCTTAGACCGCGTCGACGCCGAGCTGAAGTCCCGCATCGCGACCCGCGACGTGTTCGGCGTCTTGGAGCGCGTCCGCGAGGACGGCGAGGAGCGCATCCTCGTCTACTCCGACGAGGGGTACGCGATCATCCGCCCGACGGGCGAGGTGCGCGGCGAGGGAACGGTGCTTCGTGACATCGAGCCGGTCGTCGCGCTCGCGGCGATGGAGTCGTACGAGGTCCCCGAGCCGCCGGAGAACTGGTCGCTCCCGCACCCGGACAGCGTCCCGGAGGGCTCCGGCGAGTTCGGCAACCTCGTGGTGCAGGCCGTCGCCGCGGTCCAGGTGCTCGCCGGCGCGGCGCTCCTCGTCGCGAGCGCCGTGGCCGACCTCGGGACGATCGTCGCGCCGGCGATGGGCATCGTCTTCCTCCTGATCGGCGTCTTCCTGCTCGCGATGGTGGCGAACGCACGGCTCTCCGACCGGTTCCGCTCGGAGGAGTACCGGGACCGACTGCGCGCGCTCCGCGAGGCGAAACAGCGCCCCGAGTTCGTCCCCGTCGAGGACGGCGTCGCGGCCGACGAGGACGCCGACGCAACCGAGCGTGACCGAGAGGAGTAATCCGACGATTTCGACGGTTTCAGACCCCGAGACCTCCTCCACGTCGGCGGTTTCAGTCGGTGGGTTTAAGCGAACCCCGTCCCGAGTGAGCCTGTATGAAAAGGCGGGACTTCGTGCGGACGGCCGGCGGCGCGACCGCCGCCGTCGCGGCCTCCGCCGGGGCGACCGGAACGGTGGCTGCACAGGAGGTACAGCCCGACTGGCCCAGCGGGGCGGCCGACGGAAACGTCGGGTCGTACACCGACGCCCGCGGCCAGGACGAGGTGACCATCTCGGTCGGCGCCGGCAGCAACGGCCTCGCGTTCGACCCGACGCTGGTCTGGGTCGACGAGGGGACGACCATCGTCTGGGAGTGGACCGGTAACGGCGGTTCGCACAACGTCCAGACCGTCGAGGGCGGCGGCCCGGCCAGCCTCGACAGCGGTAACCCCGTCGGCGAGGAGGGGTACACCTACGAGTACGAGACGTCGAGCGAGGACGCCGGCATCACTCACTACCACTGCGTCCCCCACACCGCGGTCGGCATGCACGGCGGCATCGCCGTCGGCGAGGACGTCGCCACCGTCGAGGTCGGCGGGGGCGGCAACACCGGGTGGCCGGAGGACATCGCCAAGGTCGGCGTCCCCCTCCACGCTCACTGGGTCGGGATCTCCGCGATGCTCGGCATCGGGATGACGTTCGTGTTCACGTTCTACATGCTCAAGTACGGCGAGTCGGCCCACACGGGCCACGGAGGTGCCAGATGAGCTCCGGCGGCTCCTCGTACGGCGACATCCACCGGTACGAGCCGGCCCGCGAGAGCACCGCCGCCGCGATCGCGATCGTCCTCCTCACCGTCATCGAGGTCGTGTTCGTCGCCCTGTTCACCTACGGACTGATGTCCGCGTGGGCGTCGACGGAGGCGGGGAACATGTACGTCGGCGCGCTGTTGGCCTTCATCTTTATTGATCTTGCGTTCATTCTGCTCCTGTACCGGAAAGAGTTCCTTCCAGACGTGATGATTGTGAAGAAACGTCGGCGGAAGTGGGAAGACCTGTACGTCCGCGAAGAGGACAAGGAGGGCAAGGGAATCGACACGGGCGGCCTCGCGGAGACGGTGAAGCGCGCGGTGTACCCGTACTACAAGAAGTGATTCGACAATGAGTCTGAAAAAACAAGACGACATGGACCACAACGCGTGGCTCAAGAGTCAGGACCTCACGGCCATCGAGACGGCGTTCCTGACCACGCTCATCTGGCTGGACAAGCGGCTCCGCATCGTCGACTACCTCGAGCTGCTGGAGACGATGTACTACCGCGCGAACCTCCAGATGCCGAAGAGCCACACCGAGCAGTACGACCTCGACAACAAGTTCTGGTACTGGTACCCGCTGTACTCGCTCGGGTCCCTCTCCATCATCGCGTACCTGCTCGCGGCGGTGTCGGGCGCGCTGCTCGGGTTCTACTACGCCCCGTCGACCGCGGGCGCGGCGGCACAGGGCGACCCCACCGCCGCGTACGACTCGATGGTGATGATCATGAAAGACGTCCAGTTCGGCTTCATGCTCCGGTCGATCCACCGCTGGGCGGCGCAGTTCATGGTGGCGGCGGTGTTCCTCCACATGCTGCGGGTCTACTTCACCGGCGCGTACAAGGAGCCGCGCGAGGTCAACTGGATCCTCGGCGTCGTGCTCATCGCCCTGACGCTTTTGTTCGGCTTCTCCGGGTACGTCCTCCCGTGGAAGCAGCTGTCCTTCTGGGCGGCGCAGATCGGCGTCGAGCTGGCCCTCGCGACCCCCATCGTAGGCGAGTGGGCGGCCCAGCTGCTGTTCGGCGGCTTCACCCTCGGACAGGCGACGCTCGTGAGAATGTACATCCTGCACGTGTTCGTGTTGCCGTTCGTGGTCACCGCGCTCATCGCGATCCACGTCGGCATCGTCTGGGTGCAGGGCATCGCGGAGCCGCACTAATCCAATGACCGACGACACCACACCCACGACGGACGGAGGCACCGACGACGAGGCGCGCACCGACGGCGGTCCGCCGGCGACGGTCCCGCCGGACGACGAGACGCCGACCTGGTCCGAGCGGAAGGAGCGCAGCCAGGGGCTCGCACAGCTCACTTACCAGTACTTCGAGCGCTCCCGGCGCGAGGACGAGGACCTACGCGCCGAGTCGACGTACGTTGAGCGCGACGTGCTGGGTTTCCCGACGTGGCCCCACGAGACGATCCGCAACCTCGCGATCACCTCCTTTTTCCTCGGGACCATCCTGCTCGTGGCCTCGATCCTGCCGTCGCACTTCGGGGACCCGGCGAACCCCGGCTCCACGCCGGCGATCATCCTGCCCGACTGGTACCTCTACTGGTCGTTCGGCCTCCTGAAGCTCAGCCCGATCAACCCCGGGCTCGAGGTGTTGGGCGGGAACATCATCATGTCCAACGAGCTGTACGGGCTCGTGGCCCACGGGGCCATCTTCGGCGTCATCACGCTCGTCCCCTTCCTCAACAAGGGGAACGCGCGGCGCCCCGTCGAGGAGCCGGGCTGGGCCGCGCTCGGCGTGACCGGGGTCATCCTGGCGATCACGCTTGCGGTGCTGGCCATCCAGAACTTCTTCCCGGTGCCGACCGAGCTGCTGATGTCGCTCGTGTTCATGGTCCCGATCGCGGGCGGCGTCATCACCTACGCGGTGTTGAAGACGATGCGCGAAGGGTACATGTACGACCTCAACCGCCGGTACTACATGCTGCGGCCGCCGAAGTAGCGACCGACACAGTCCGCTGCGGTCCCGCTGCCAAAGCGCGGCCGGGCTCCCGCCCCCGCCGTTCCGACGCTCCGTATTCCCATGTCATCCTCAACAGACGGCGACGCCTCGCAGGCGTTCGACGAGACCGGCGATCCGATCGCGGCCGACGACGACGCCGACCCGCGTAACGAGCCGACGGGCCCGCGAGAGGGAGCGAGCGGCCGGGAGGTCGTCGTCCCCTTCCGGCTGTACAAGGCCGTGACCGTCTTCTCGACGCTCGCCGCGGTCGTCACCTACCTCGTCGGGTTCACGCTCATCGACGCCGCGACGCTTCAGATAAGCTTCGTCCGGGCGACAATCGTCTACCTGCTCGACAGCGCCGGGATCGTACCGCCGGAAGACGTCCTCGTGGCGGTGCTGGCGATCACCGGCGTCGGCTTCATCGTCCTCGGGACCGCCGTGTACGTGCTCGGGACCCGGTTCCGCGGACGAGGGATGGGAAAGTCTCAAGACGACTCCAGCGAAACGTGAGATAATGGCAGACGAGTTCATGAAGGGCTTCGCCCTGTTCACGATCGGCGGTCTCGGGTGGATCACCTTCGGCGGCTGGTACCGGACACCGTCGTACTACCAGGTGTCACAGCTCGTGAACCCGGCGGAGGGCGTGAACACGGCGTACGGCGAGGTCGGTCTGCTCGCGGGCGACGTGTTGTTCTGGCTGATGATCCTCGGCGCGCTGACGTTCTGGGTACTCATCCCCGCCAGCCGGCAGCTCCGTGACGCCCTCGACGACGGCGACGACGACGCGGCCGCGAACTGAACGTACCCCCCTCGTCTCCCTTTCTCCGTCCGTTCCGCCGTCCGAGAGCGGCGGCGACGGTCCTCGCCGACGAACCGAGAGCTTTTCACCGCCGCTCGCCCCAGCCTCGCGCATGAGTGAGCCGACGCGCCGCCTCGCGGTTCTGGGCGACGGCGACCCGGCGGCGGCGATCCGATCCGCGGTCGACGGCGCGGGCAACCGCCTCGTCGCCCGCGTCGAGGCGGACGCGGTCGTCGCCGTCGGGGACGCCGCCCTTCGGGAGGCGATGCGCGCGGCCGCGACCGAGGACGGTCGTTCGGGTCCGATCCTCCCGGTCGGGGACGGTCGTCACGCGGTCGAGCCGGACTTCGCGGCCGACCGCATCGCGGACGCCGACGACTGGCTCGGCGGGTCGACGACCGCGGTCGACGGGTTCGCCCGCGTCGCCCACCCGGTCTTGGCGGTCGACGGCGCCGGCGACGGCCGCCGCCGGGTCGCGGCCGCGGACGTCGCCTTCGTGACGGCGGAGCCGGCCCGGATCTCCGAGTACGGGATCGCGTTCCCCGGCGGGGAGTCGGTCTCGGTGCGCGCGGACGGCGTCGTGGTCGCGACGCCGCTCGGCAGCGACGGCTACGCGGCGGCGGCCGGCGGGCCCGCGGTGTCGCCCGGCGGCGGGCTCTCGGTCGTCCCCGTCTCGCCGTTCACGACCCGCCCCGACACGTGGGTCGCGAGCGGCGGCGTCCGGGTCACGGTCGAGCGCGAGGCGGAACCGGTCGCACTGGTCGTCGACGGCGACCGCCGCGGGACCGTCGAGCCGCACCGAGCGGTCAGCGTCGAGGTCGCGACGACGGTCGACCTCCTCTCGGCGACGGCGGAGTGAAGGGGGGACTCCCCCACGCCCCGCGGCGTCCGCGACCTCCTTGCGAGCGCGCCGATCGGAAACACTCTAATACGTCCTGAACGGAAATGGTGGATATGGACCCACTGCAGTTCCTCGTTCCCCTCGGCTGGCTGGCGGCCGCCGGGCCGGCGCTGCCGTACGCGATCTTCGTGATGACCGTCGCGAACCTCGCGACCCGGCACCTCGCGCACAGGCGACACGTCGATCAGGGAGAAGAGGCGGACAGCGTGGAGGCGTACACGCCGCACGTGTTCACCAACGTCGGGCTCGTCCTCCTGTCGTTCGTGTACATCCTCGTTGCGCCCGTGCGAGGGACGATCCTGTCGGTGCTCGTGCTGGCGATGTTCATCGCCGACTTCTTCGAGCTGGAGGCCCGCAACGTCGAGGCCCGCAACGACATGGAGATCGAGGCGCCGAAAAGCTCGATCGCCGCCTCGCTCGTCGTGTTGGTGTGGTCGTCGTACTTCGCGCTGTTCTTCCTCGTCGAAGGGATCTGGAACCAGTTCGTCGTCGCCTGAGTTCCGGCCCCGACCGCGGTTTCTTCGGCCGCTCGCCGTCCCTCAGAAGGTCCAGTCTCCGGTGAGCTTCATCCCCGTCGCCTTCCCCTCGGCTTCGAGCGCCGCGGCGATCTCCTCGGTGTCCCGGCGCGGGATCGACGCGTCCGCCGCGGCGAGGTCGACGACGAGTTCGGTGAGGAGGATCGCCTGTTCCCGGAGGTTCCGAGACTCCAGCTTGTCGAGCGTGTCCGCGTGGGTGTGGCCCCACCCCCGGCCGCGCCCCTCGGTCTCGCCGGAGACCATGTACCCCGGGATCCCCCGCTTCACGAACGGCCAGTGGTCGCTGTGGGGGACCAGCTCGCTCCCCGTCGCGACCGGGTGATCGAAGCGGTCGCTCACGCGCTCCGCGGCCGCCGCCAGCGCGTCGAAGTCGTGGTGGTCGAGCCGGAGCGTCCGGCCGTACACGTTGCTGTCGACGTTGACGACCGCGCGGACCGCGTCCCGGTCGGCCGCCTCGGCGGCCACCGACGACCCGACGAGACCGACCTCCTCGGCGCCGAACGCGGCGAACCGCACCTTCACGTCGAGTTCGTCCTCGCGCGCGGCGAGCGCCCGCGCGACCTCGACGATCGTCGCCGTGCCGGCCCCGTTGTCCATCGCGCCCTCCGCGAGGTCGTGGGCGTCGACGTGCGAGGAGACGATCAGGCGCTCGTCGGTGTCGGGGCCGAGCTCCGCGACCGCGTTCCCGCTCGTCGCGGTCGGCGTCTCGCAGTCGACCGCGACGGTCAGGTCGTCGCCCTCGTTCCGCCGCGAGAGCCGGGCGCCGGTCTCCTTCGAGACGCCGACCGCCGGAATCGCCCCGATCGGGTCGTCGGCGGTCCCGACGCTGCCGGTCGGCGGGAGCGTCCCCTCCACGTGGTTGGCGAAGACGAAGGCGGCCGCGCCCGCGTCGACCGCGCGGTAGTACTTCTCGCGGCGGTGGATGAACCGGTCGACCGAGTCGGGGGTGTCCGACGAGGCCATCACGACTTTTCCGTCGAGGTCGGCCTCGAAGTCCTCGGGGACGCCGTGTGCGAGGTCGACGAACTCGCCGGTCGCCTCGCCGCTGGGGCTGCGCGGCAGCGCGATACACTCGTTCGGGCCGACCGCGACGGGCTCGCCGGTCGCGGCGTCCCGGACCGCGCTGTCGCCGCGCTCCCAGCCCTGGATCTCGAACTCCTCGATCGCCGCGCTGCGCGCGCCCGCGTCGGCGAACGCGTCGCGCGTGAGCTCCAAGGCCTCGCGCTCGCCCGGCGAGCCGGCCATCCGGTCGCCGACGTCGACGAGGTCGAGGAGGTGGTTCCAGCCCGCGTCGCTCGTGAACGTCTCGCCGATCCACTCTGTCATGGGTGTGGGTGTCGCGGCCGCCGCTCAAGCGTTTCGGTGGCGGCGGGGGCGGCCGGAAGCGGGGGGCGGAGCCGACGGATTCGTCGAAGCGCTCAGACCGGGACGGCCGGAAGGAGGACCGTCGCGGCCTCGGCGGCCGCGAACGTCGAGTCGTACAGGTGGTTCAAGAGGAGGTAGGTGACGACCCCGAGGACGAGCGAGAGGATCCACGCGCTCGCGGCGATCCGCCCGACGCGTCGGTGCGGCGTCTCCGTCCGCAGCTCCCGCTCCGTGTGCGTGAGCCCGAGGACGATCGCGTAGAGGACGACGGGGACGGAGACCACGGAGAGAATGATGTGGATCGCGAGCATGATCAGGTACGCGGGATACACCGGGTCCCACAGCGGGACCCAGGCGTACGCCGAGTCCAACACGAACTCCTTGGTGCCGCCGCCGGCCACCTTCGGGAGGTACATCCCGAGGAACAGGAGGATGAGGCCGAACGAGGTCGTCATCGCGGCGGCGTGTTTCTTCACCTCGTCGTTGCGGATCCAGTACCAGCCGAGCGAGAGGGTGATCACGGTGACCGTGTTGACGGCGGCGATGGCGTGCGCGAGGAGGTTCACGGTCTCCTGCGTGAGCGTGGGGAACAGCGCCTGGAACTCCGGCACGAGGAACACGCCGCCGACGGCGCCGTAACCCACGAGCGTGAGGAGGACGGTTATCTCTGTGGCCCGCGCTTTGGCCCGCTCGCGAACGCTGGCGGTGGACATATCGGACGGAGGGAACGGAGCGATAAGTCGGCTTCGGGTGCTCCCGTCGGGCGGGACGGTTCGCCCCCGCCCGTCCCGAAAGCGTCGTCGCGACAGCGGCGTCGCGACTACCGCTCGATGACGCCCGTCGCGGTCGCGACCTCTACCGCGGCCTCCTCGTTGATCCCGCCCTGGAGGATGGTGTAGCGGTCGCGGATCTCGTGGGCGCTCGTCAGGGCGGCGATCAGCTCCGCGTCGTCGATCCCCAGCTCGCCCGCGGTCGTGGGGGCGTCGAGCTCGTCGAGGGCGTCGCGGATGGCGCTCCACCGTCCGTTCTCGCCGCTGTGGAGGTACTCCGTCATGATCGAGGCGACGCCGACCTGATGGCCGTGGAGCGCCTTGCCGGGCGCGATCCGGTCGAGCTGGTGGGAGATGAGATGCTCGGCGCCGGAGGCGGGCCGCGAGGAGCCGGCGATCGACATCGCGACGCCGGAGGAGACGAGCGCCTTCACGACGACCCACGCGGACTCCTCTAAGCCCGGGCGGATCATGTCGGCGTTCTCGACGAGCAGCTCCGCTGTCATCTCCGAGAGCGCGCCCGCGTACTCGCTGTACTCGACGTTGCGCAGGCGGCGAGCGAGCCGCCAGTCCTTCACCGCGGTGTAGTTGGAGATGATGTCCGCACAGCCCGCGGTGGTGAGCCGCCACGGCGCCTCCGCGAGCAGCGTCGTGTCCGCGACGACGGCGAGCGGCGGGTCCGCGGCGACCGAGTGACGGGTGTCGCCCTCGGGGATCGAGGAGCGCCCCGAGACGATGCCGTCGTGGGAGGCGACGGTCGGGACGGAGACGAAGCCGACGTCGAGGTGGTCGGCGGCCATCTTCGCGATGTCGATCGGCTTCCCGCCGCCGAGGGCGATCAGGTAGCCGGGGTCGACGGCCTCGGCCGTCGCCTTCAGCTCCTCGACGGCGTCGAAGGAGGCCTCGTCGACGACGGCGGTCGCGGGGTCGTCGAACTGCGCCCGGACGCGGTCGCCGGCGATCTCGTTGGGGGTCGGGCTCGTCACGATCAGCGGCCGCCCGGTGAGGTAGAGCTCGCCGACCGCCTCCCCGAGGTCGTCGATGACGTCGTGTCCCACGAGGACGTTCCGCGGGAGCTTGATCCACGTCGTCTTCTCGAACATGGCTCAGATACGCGACCGGAGGGTCTAGAAGATGCGGATTCTCGGACGGACAGCGGCGCCGCGGAGTCGGAGGTACCGCCGTAAACGGGGTCGGAGTACGACGATTATTTATAAATGAACGGCGGTGGCGTGCGCCGGTGAGCGGCCCGCAGGGCCGCGAACCGACCGCACGAGGGAGTCGGCCGGCCGGAGCGAAGCGGAGGCCGGCCGACGAGGCTGGGGAGGTGTGAGGTGCGGTCGCTGTGGGGGGCGGGACTCAAAGGGGCAGTCACCGGCGGCTCGGCCGCCGGCTGTCACCGGGCGACGCCCGGTTGCCCGAGGGACTGCGTCCCTCGCTGCCCGTGGCGCTACGCGCCACGCTGCCGCGAGGCGGCCGCAGGCGACGTGAGCACCGCGGGGAGTGAGCGAAGCGAACGACCGAGGAGCACAGCGAGCGTGCGCCCGCCTCGCGGCTGGGGCTTTGGAGGTGTTCGCTGCCGATCTGTGATTGGATATTTATAAGCAAGCGGCTGGGGATTCGGCGGTGTTCACAGTCGATCCGCGGTCGATCGGTTATAAGTGAACGGCTGGGGCTTTGGAGGTGTTCGCCGCCGCTCCGGTATCAACCACTTATAAATGAGCCCCCGCGACGCCGGGAGCCTCCGATCGCTTCGTCGCCGCCTCGGTCGCCCCGCGTCCCTCACACGACACCGGCGAGGAACGTTAGGGCGTCGACCGTCGTCGCCGCGTCGTAGAGGAAGTAGACGCCGAAGCCGGCGAGGACGACCGCGGAGCCGACCGCGACGATCGGCGCGAACGTCTCGATCCGGCGCTCGGCGGCGACGAGCCCGGTCGGGAAACCCACGATCCACGCCAACACCCCGAGGAAGAACCCGCCGATGAGCGCGGGCGAGCCGGTGGCGACGACGAACGTCCCCGCCAGCTCCGGCCCGACCACCGGTAGCCGGGAGAGCACGTCGAGCTCCCCCGGTCGCAACAGCCCGACTCCGACGGTCAGCCAGAACAGCACCTGATACGGGTTCGTTAAGGCGAGCACCAGCGCCTTGCGGAACCCCTTCCCCTCCGCGGCGATCGGCTCCTCGCCCGAGGTCGGGCGGAACGACGCGCGGGCGCCGTGGGCGGCGTCGACCGCGAAGTACAACATCAAGACGCCGCCGACCGCGACCATCGCGGCCCGGAGCAGCGGGAGCGACTCCACGACCGCGACGACGCCGACGTACGCGAGGACGAAGAATATCGCGTCGGCGGTCGCCGCGCCGAGCCCGGCTCGGAAGCCGGCGAGGCGCCCGCGGAGGACGGACTCCTCGGCAATCACCGCGTTCATCGGGCCGGGCGGCGCCGCGAGCGCCAGGCCGAAGACGACGCCCGCACCGAGCGTAACGAGGGTACTCACACCGCTCGCAACGCCCGGTTTCGTGAAAAACCTCGCGACGGAGAGGCGGTCGGTAACGGCCGGTTCCGGACGGCACGCCCGAGATCGACGCATCGACGGACGGATCCGAACACTGGGGTCGGAGCCCGACCGGGACCGTGGCTCGCGGCTACGCGTCCTGAAGCTCCGCGTCGCGGAGCGCCTCGTTGAGGTCCTCGCGGACGCGCTCGCCGGTCTCGCGGTCCATCGCGGTGGTGACGATCCGGTTCTCCTGAACGCTGGAACCGTCCCGGAGGAGGAGCCGGACGTTGCCGTTCGTCCCCGCGCGCGTCGCCTTCGCGCGGAGGCCCGTCCGCGACCCCGTCCCGCCGGCGTCGATGGGGCCGGGGACGATCTTCTTGACGTGCGGGTGTTCCGCGACGGTCTGGACGGCCTTACGTCCCTTGCGGTCGCCGATGAGCGTGGAGTGCGATCCCCCGATCTTCTCGCGCGGCGGCGTCTCGACGACCGCCAGCGAACGGTCGCCACGCCGGTCGAGGACCCACCGAACGACCGGGCTCACGTCCGGCTCGCGGCCGTCGTCCGCGGGGGCGTCCCCGGTCGCCGCGCCGCGTTCGCCGCCGCGACCGCTCCCGCCCGCGCCGCCGTCGGGGACGCGGTAGAACTCGTGGTGGAGCTGCGCGCGCGTCTCGCGGAGCGGTTCGCGCTCGCCGGCGGCGTAGACGGTCTCGGGGCGCTTCCGCCGGATCTCGTCCGCGACGCGCCCCGCGAAGTTCCGCAGCTGGACTTCGCTCAGCCGCTCGCCCTCCTCCGGGCGCGTGGTGACCGTCGTCTCGCCGACGACGTCGTCCTCGCGGAGCAATGTCAGGTGCGCGCGGTCGGTCTCGAACTCGGCGACGACCGCGTCGGCGTTGGCGGTGTTGCAGGTCAGACAGTAGTCCCCGGGCTTCTCGATCGGGGTCCCACACCGCCGGCAGTTCATACCGATCGGACGGCCGTGGAAGATAAAAGGGCGTCCGTTCGGCGTGCGACCGGCCCGTCGAGGCGCGGTCGGCGTTCGCCGCACCGAGCCGGAGCGACCCCTTATTACCCTCCCCGACCTCCGTACCGGACATGGACGGAGACCGACGCCGCGACGCCGACGCCGGCTCCGAGGCGGACGTCGGTGACGCGGAACACGACGAGGATCTGGCCGACAGGTTGGAGGCGGTCGAGGACCGACTGACGGAGCTGGTCCGCGACGGCCGGTTCAACGCGATCGTCGCGTGGGCGACGATCGCGGTCCTGGCGGGGATCCTCGTCGAGAGCGCGCTGGAGTACGACCTCCTCTCGGCGGCGATCGTCGTCGGGCTCGGCGCGGTCGTGCTCGCGCCGACCGCGGCGGCGCGCGACTGGCGGGCGATGCTCCCGGCCGAACTGGTCGGCCTCGCGCTGCCGCCGGTCCTCGTGCGCGCGGTCTTCGGCGGCGAACTGGGGACGTTCGCGACGTACGTCGCCATCGCGGCGCTGGCGCTCGTGATCGCCGTCGACCTCCACATGTTCACGTCGCTGCGGCTCACGCACTGGTTCGCGGTCGCGTTCGTCGTGATGGCGACGCTGGCGACGGCGGCGGTGTGGACGGTGCTGCGCTGGAACCTCGACCGGCGCGTCGGCACCGAGTTCCTGACGACGAACGACGCGCTGATGATCGAGTGGATCTACGTCACGCTGGCTGGGCTCGCGGCCGGGCTCCTCTTCGACGGGTACTTCCGGGGGCGCGGACGCCGCCTCCGTCGCGTCATCCGGCGGGTGGTGCGGCGATGAGGCTGCTCCCGCGCCCCTCTATCCGGTCGCAGCGGCGGCTCACGGGCGCGATGCAGGTCCTCCTCGTCGCCATCGTCGCGTACGGGTTCCTCGCGGGCGAGGGGAAGGCGATAAGCAACGGGATCATCGCCTTCCTCGTCACGCTGGTCCCGGCGGCGCTCGAACGGCGGTACGACCTGCCCCTCGACCCGTGGCTCGCCCTGTGGATCACGATGGCGGTGTTCCTCCACACCGTCGGGTCCGCCGGGTTCTACGCCCGCGTCGAGTGGTGGGACCACATGACGCACGCGCTGTCGGCCTCGCTGGTCGCCGCGGTCGGGTACACGACGATCCGGGCCGTCGACCTCCACAGCGACGGGATCCGCATCCCCGCGCGGTTCGCGTTCGTCTTCATCGTCGTCGTCGTGCTCGCGTTCGGCGTGCTCTGGGAGCTGTTCGAGTTCGGGCTCGACATCGTCGCGACCGAGACGGGCATCGACATGCCGCTCGCGCAGCACGGCCTCGACGACACCGTGCTCGACCTGACGTACAACACCGCGGGCGCGGTCCTCGTCGGCCTCTTCGGACAGGCGCACCTCACCGGCGTCGCGGAGCTGGTCCGGGACCGGCTGCTCGGGAGCGCGCCCGAGTAGCGACGACGGGAGTGGGCCGGGCCAAGCCGCCCCGGTCCCTCAGTTCAGACAGGCCGCCACGACCCGCAGCGCGGCCTCGCCGCGCACCTCGTTCGCGAGGAGGGGAACTCGTTTCACGTCGCGCCCGCGGAACAGGTCGGTGGCCTCGCGGAGCGCGTTCTGTTGGACCTCCCAGCGTCGCGCGCAGAACTCGCAGGTGTCGGGGTTCGGCTCGACGACCCAGTCGGGGTCGATCCCGCTGTCCCCGCCGGTCACGTCGCCGACGCCCTCCATCACGCGGTTGACAATCAGCGTGTTCACCGGAATCCCGAACTCGTCGAGTCGGGCGACAAGCCGCTCGGACTCGACGACGCTCATCTCCTCGGGGATCATCACGACGCGGAAGTCGGTCTTCGCGGGGTCGCGCAGGACGGCCCGCAGGCGTTCGATGCGCTCGCGGAGCTCCTCCAGGTCGGCCGAGGGGTTGGGCTCGTCGTCGCCCCCGCCGAACATCCCCTTGATCCCGTCCATCATGCCGGAGAAGCGCTGGCGGAGCTTCATCACGCGGCCGAGCATCGAGTCCATGATCTCCGGCAGCTGGAGCAGCCGGAGGGTGTGGCCGGTCGGCGCGGTGTCGACGACGACGCGGTCGAACCGGGGGTCGTCGAGGTACTCCAGCAGCTGGCGCATCGCCGCGGCCTCGTCCGCGCCCGGCATCGTCCCGCCGAGCAGGCCGCCGAGCCCCTCGCCGCCCTCGCCCGCCGCCCCGGCGTCGGCGCCGCCCGCGCCGCCCATCGGCCCGTCGCCGCCCATCCCGCCCATCGCGTCGCCCATCTCCCCGAGCCCGCCGAGGGGGTCGCCGTCGGCGCCGAACATCCCCTCGTCCATCGCGGCGTCGGGGTCTATCTCGGCGGCGTAGAGGGGCACGTCCTCGCGGATGCGCGCCGGCTCGGCGGGGATGTCGGTTTCATAGGTGTCGGACAGCGAGTGCGCCGGGTCCGTGGAGACGACGAGCGTGCGGACGCCGCCCGCGGCCGAGGCGAGCCCCGTCGCGGCCGCCATCGTCGTCTTCCCGACGCCGCCCTTCCCGCCGTACAGCACGTAGTCGGGCGCGTCGACGCCCGCCGGGAGGTCGGCGAGGTCCTCGTCGACAGCGAGGGATTCGTCGTCTTCCGCCGGCTCGACGGCGGTCTCGTCTTCGGGCTCGTCGACCCGGTCGACGGGTTCGACGTCGATGTCGTCCATGGTAGCGTGTCGTTCCGGCGGGCTTGTGTACCCGTCGGTCCCGATAAGCTATCGACGTCGTTTCCGCGGCGAACTCACTCGAATAACCATTCAATTATTTATAAATAGTTGAGTACGGAGCGACGGCGAGCGCTCCCAGAGGCTCAGTCTCTCACTTATAAATAGTCGATCGCGGATCGGCAGAGAACACTGCCAAATCCCTAGCAACCAATTTATAAATGGTCGAGTACGGATCGACAGCGAACACCTCCAAAGCCCCAGTCGCGAGGGCGGCGCACGCTCGCTGCGCTCCTCGTCACTCGCTTCGCTCGTTCCTGCGGTGCTTACGTCGCCTGCGCCGCCCTCGCGACTGCCCCTTTGAGTCCCGCCCCGCACCGCACAGCAACCGCGCCTCACGCCTCCCCAGCCTCGTCGGTCGCCCTCCGCGTTGCTCCGGGCGACCGACTCCCTCGCGCGTGCTCCTCGCGGCCGCCGGGGGCGGCCGCTCGCAGGCACGCGCCGCCGCACCGCCGTTTATTTATAAAGGATTATTCGATCGCACCGTCGCGCTCGACGTCCATCCCGAGGTCGGCCATCGCGTCGAAGAAGCCGGGGAACGAGACGTCGACGTGTTCGGCGCCGCGGACGGTCGTCGTGCCCTCGACGGCGAGCGCGGCGACGGACAGCGCCATCGCGATCCGGTGGTCGGCGCGGCCGTCGACGGTGGCTCCCTTGAGATCGCTCTCCGAGCCGTGGACCGTGAGGGCGTCGGGTTCTTCCGTGGTCTCCGCGCCCATCTTTCCGAGCTCCTCGGCCATCGCCGAGACGCGGTCGGTCTCCTTGTAGCGGACGTGCTCGCAGTTCTCGATCCGCGTGTCGCCGTCCGCGACCGCGCCGAGCGCGGCGATCGTCGGGAGCAGGTCCGGCGTGTCGCCCACGTCGACGGTCACGCCGGAGAGGTCGGCACGCTCGACCGCTATCTCGCCGGCCTCGCGGTCCCAGTCGACGGGCGCGCCCATCTCTTCGACGATATCGACGATGGCGGCGTCGCCCTGTGCGCTCGGCCGCGCGCCCGCGATCCGGAGCGGCTCGTCGGGCGCGGCCGCGACCGCGCCAGCGGCGAGCAGGTACGAGATGGACGAGAAGTCGCCCGGCACGGCGTAGCTGCCGCCCGCGGGCTCGTAGGTCTGCCCGCCCGGGACCGAGAAACCCGCGGCGCCCGCGGCGCCGTCGAGGGAATCGCCGGCCTCGTCTATCGGCGTCGCCTCGACGCCGAAGTCGGCGAGCAGTTCGAGCGTGATGTCGACGTACGGCGCCGACTTGAGCTCGGTCGTGAGCTCGACCTCGACCCCCTCGTCGGTGACCGCGCCGGCCATCAGCAGCGCGGTGACGTACTGCGAGGAGACGTCGCCAGGGATGGCGACCGCGCCGCCTTCGAGCGGGCCGGTAACGACGAGCGGCGCCTGTCCGTTGCCGCGGGTCGACTCCGCGCGCACGCCGAGGTCGGCGAGCGCGTCGAGGAGCGGGCCCTGCGGCCGCGATCGGAGAGAGCCGTCGCCGGTGAGGACGGTCGTGCCGTCCGCGAGCGCGGCCGCGGCGGTGACGAGCCGCATCGTCGTCCCCGAGTTCGCGCAGTCGATCACGTCGTCGGGCACTTCGGGGCGGCCGTCGAACCCCTCGACCGCGAGCGCGTCGGCGTCGCTCGGGATCTCGGCCGCGCCGTCGCCGCCGCGCTCGCTCCCGGCCGGCGCGACCGACCCGCCGAACGCGGTCACCGCGCGGGCGGTCGCCCGCGTGTCGGCGGAGACCAGCGGCGACTCGACGGTCGCGCCGTCGCTGTAGCCGGCCGCGAGCAGCGCGCGGTGAGTGTAGCTCTTCGACGGCGGCGCGCGGGCGGTGCCTCGGAGCTCCGAGCGCGTGACGTGAACGTCCATACCCCACTCTGCCGGCCGGGGCGACAAGTCGGTACCGACCGCGGCACGATTGCGGCCGGGACGGCTCAGCGGGCGACGCGTCCCGGACCCCCACCGCGGCGCCGCGGCACACCCTTTATACCATCGGGAGCGCTAGCGTCGCGTATGCCCCAGTGTGAGATGTGCGGCGCCGAGGAGGCCTCGCTGACGACGACGAAGGTCGAAGGCGCCGAACTGGAGCTCTGTAGCTCGTGTACGGACTTCGGCACCGAGGTCCGCGACGAGTCGACGAGCTCCGGCGGCGGCAAGTACTCCACCAGCTCCAGCACCGGGAAGTCGTCCTCGTCGTCCGGCTCGTCCGGCTCGTCGAGCGGGTCCGGGAGCTCCGGCGGGTCGACCCGCCCCCGCGACATGTTCGACGACATGGACGAGATCGCCACCGACTACGACGAGCGGATCCGCGAGGCGCGGGAGTCGCGTGGCGTGAGCCAGGAGGAGCTGGCCGACCAGCTCAACGAGAAGGCGAGTCTCATCCGGAAGCTCGAACGCAGCGACACGCTCCCGACCGACGAGGTCCAGCGCAAGCTCGAACGCGCGCTCGACATCTCCTTAGTCGAGGGGCAGTCGTCCGACGACGCCGACTGGGAGACGAACGACGCGGGCACGATGACGCTCGGCGACGTCGTCAAGCGGAAGGATTAGCCACCGGGCCGTCGCCCGCGCTCTCTTTCCGACGTACCGCCGAGTTCCGACGAGCGGATCGGCGGACGTTCGCGGCGGTCACGCCGTCGCGCCGCCCTCGTCCGTCTGCTCCGACCCCCCGTACCGCTCGGTGAGGTAGTCGATGATGTAGTCGACCGTCTCGGGGTCGTAGCTCCAGAACCCGTAGAACTCGCCGGGCGCGCGCTCCTCGGCGAGCAGCGCGCACTTCGCGTCCTCGTAGCCGCCGCCGTCGTACGCGACGAACCACGTCTCGCGGATCTCTGCGGTCTCGCCGACGTGGACCGTGTAGTGTTCGACGTCGGGCGCCTCCCCCTCGTCGGCGGCGTACGCGTGGACGTCGAGCCGCTCCTTCTCGCCGAGCAGGTCGTAGGTGTCCGCCTCGCCGGTGAGCACGTCGAGCGTCTGGAACCCCGCGTGGAGCGCCCCGTCGCCGACCCGCCAGGCGCGGTCCTCGATCTCCCGCGACGCGGCGACCATGTCCTCGCGCGAGTAGGAGGTGAACATCGTCTCGTCGAGGTGGTCCAACACCGGCCGCCCGACGCGGTCCCCGCCTCCGCCCGCGACTCCCGGAGCGTCGCCCCCGCCCCTCGTGTCCTCCGATCCGTCCCCGCCGGGCCGCGACAACAGGTCGTCGACGGTCGCGGCCGTGACGAACTCTCCGTCCCGCGCCAGCACGGCGAACTCCTCTGGCCCGGAGGCGGTCTGGTCGTCGACGATCCGGACGTTGCGGTCGGCGAAGTGCTCCCGGAGTTCGTCCGTCACCGCCGGGTCGGCGTTGAACACGGTTAGCGTGGCCTCGTGCGCCTCCACGCCAGCGATGAGCTCGATGAGGGACATCCCTTGCCCGGACCCACAGCATCGGGGTATAAGGTCGTTTCTGCTCTCGGGACCGAGAAGGACCCTCCGGAACCGGTACCGGGGGACGTGCCGAGCGAGCGCGAAGCACGAACCTATTTGCGCCGCGCCACCCGAGTGGGCGTATGTTCATCCTGGTGAACCTCAAGGCGTACCCGTGCGACCCGATCGAGGTAGCGACCGCGGCCCGCGACGTCGCCGAGGCGTCCGGCGCGCGGATCGCCGTCTCGCCGCAGGCGGCCGACGTCGCCCGCGTCGCAGACACCGGCGTCGAGACGTGGGCCCAGCACGTCTCGCCGAACGCGCACGGCTCGCACACCGGCTCAACCTTGGCCGAGGCCGTCGCCGACAACGGCGCCGAGGGCACGCTGATCAACCACTCGGAGAACCGGCTGAAGCTCGCCGACGTCGACGGCTCCGTGCGCGCCGCCGAGCGCGCGAACCTGGAGACGATCGTCTGCGCGAACAACCCCGCGCAGGTCGGCGCCGCCGCCGCGCTCGGCCCCGACGCGGTCGCCGTCGAGCCTCCCGAACTCATCGGCGGTGACATCTCCGTCGCGACCGCGGACCCGGGGATCGTCGAGGACGCGGTCGCGGCCGCCGAGGCCGTCGACCCCGCGGTCGACGTGTTCTGCGGCGCCGGCGTCTCGACCGGCGAGGACGTGTCGACCGCCGGCGAACTCGGCGCCGCCGGCGTCCTGCTGGCCTCCGGCGTCGCGAAGGCGGACGACCCCGAGGCCGTGCTCGAGGACCTCGTGAGCGGGATCTGAATCTGCTGTCCGGGGCCTCAGCGACACGACTTCGGCGAAGTACGTCCGCGCCCGCACTCCAGAACCCTCCGCGACCGATTCCGAGGGGCGCTGCGTTTGCGGATCTGTATAAAGACACCGATGTGAGCGACTCACACGATCGAGAAATCGCACGACAGCGGCGGGTTCTCTCGTTCCGGCGAATGGCAGCATCTAGTAACCTTTAACCGAAACAAGCCGCTACCTATGAGCAAGATGGCGAGCAACAAGATTCTCGGTATCGACCTCGGTACCACCAACTCCGCGTTCGCGGTGATGGAGGGCGACGAGCCCGAGATCATCGCCAACGCCGAGGGCGACCGAACCACTCCGTCGGTCGTCGCCTTCGCCGACGACGGCGAGCGCCTCGTCGGCAAGCCGGCGAAGAACCAGGCCGTCCAGAACCCCGACCGCACGATCCAGTCGATCAAGCGGCACATGGGCGAGGACGGCTACACCGTCGAGATCGGCGACGAGGAGTACACGCCGGAGCAGGTCTCGGCGATGATCCTCCAGAAGATCAAACGCGACGCCGAGGAGTACCTCGGCGACGACGTCGAGAAGGCGGTGATCACCGTCCCCGCGTACTTCAACGACAAGCAGCGGCAGGCGACCAAAGACGCCGGCGAGATCGCCGGCTTCGAGGTCGAACGCATCGTCAACGAGCCGACCGCGGCCTCCATGGCGTACGGCCTGGACGACGAGTCCGACCAGACGGTCCTTGTGTACGACCTCGGGGGCGGGACGTTCGACGTGTCGGTCCTCGACCTGGGCGGCGGCGTCTACGAGGTCGTCGCCACGAACGGGGACAACGACCTCGGCGGCGACGACTGGGACGAGGCGCTCATCGACCACCTCGCCGACGAGTTCCAGAACGACCATGGGATCGACCTCCGCGACGACCGGCAGGCGCTCCAGCGGCTGAAGGACGCCGCCGAGGAGGCGAAGATCGAGCTGTCGAACAAGAAGGAGACCACGGTCAACCTCCCCTTCGTCACCGCGACCGACAGCGGGCCGGTCCACCTCGAACAGTCAGTCACCCGCGCGACGTTCGAGAACCTCACGTCGGACCTCATCGAGCGCACCGTCGAGCCGACGGAGCAGGCGCTCTCCGACGCCGACTACTCGAAGTCCGACATCGACGAGGTCATCCTCGTCGGCGGCTCCACCCGGATGCCGCAGGTCCAAGAGCAGGTCGAGGAGCTCGTCGGGCAGGAGCCGAAGAAGAACGTCAACCCCGACGAGGCGGTCGCGCTCGGCGCGGCGGTCCAGGGCGGCGTGCTCTCCGGCGACGTCGACGACATCGTGCTGCTGGACGTCACCCCGCTCTCGCTGGGGATCGAGGTGAAGGGCGGCCTCTTCGAGCGGCTCATCGAGAAGAACACCACGATCCCCACAGAGGAGTCGAAGGTGTTCACCACGGCCGCGGACAACCAGACCTCCGTCAACGTCCGCGTCTTCCAGGGCGAACGCGAGATCGCCGAGGAGAACGAGCTGCTCGGCGCGTTCCAGCTCTCCGGCATCCCGCCGGCGCCCGCCGGAACCCCGCAGATCGAGGTCTCGTTCAACATCGACGAGAACGGCATCGTCAACGTCGAGGCCGAAGACCAGGGCTCGGGCAACGCCGAGTCGATCACCATCGAGGGGGGCGTCGGCCTCTCCGACGAGGAGATCGACCAGATGCAGGAGGAAGCCGAGAAACACAAGGAGGAGGACGAGGCCCGCCGCGAGCGGATCGAGGCCCGCAACGAGGCCGAGACGACGATCCAGCGCGCCGAGACCCTGCTCGAGGAGAACGAGGAAGAGCTCGACGACGACGAGCTCGTCGCCGACATCGAGGCGGCCATCGAGGACGTCGAGGACGTGCTCGAAGACGAGGACGCCGACACCGACGAGATCGAGTCCGCCACCGAGGCGCTCACCGAGGAGCTCCAAGAGATCGGCAAGCAGATGTACGAGGGCCAGGCCGCGCAGGCCGGTCCGGGCGGCGCCGGCGGCGCCGGTCCCGGCGGTATGGGCGGCATGGGCGGTGCCGGCGGTCCGGGCGGCGCGGCGGGCCCCGGCGGTGCCGGTCCCGGCGCCGACGCGGACGACGAGGAGTACGTCGACGCCGACTTCGAGGACGTGGACGACGACGACGAGGAGTAACCCTCGCCGACCCGGCCTTCGACGCCTCGACCCCGCCGCTTAAATCGACCCGTCGATCAACACCACTCAACGAACGCAACGCATGAGCGAAGATTTCTACGACGTCCTCGGCGTGTCGCGGGACGCCAGCGAGGAGGAGATACAGAAGGCGTACCGCAAGCAGGCCGCGAAACACCACCCCGACGTCAGCGACGACGAGAACGCCGAGGAGCGGTTCAAGAAGATCCAGAAGGCCAAGGAGGTTCTCACCGACGAGCAGAAGCGCCAGCAGTACGACCAGATGGGCCACGACCGGTTCACCGAGGCCGACAAGCGCGGTGCGACCGGCGGTGGCGGCGGCCCCGGCGGCCCCGGCGGCCCCGGCGGCCCCTTCGGGGGCGCGGGCGGCGCGGGCGGCGCGGGAGGGTTCGAGGACATCTTCAACCAGTTCTTCGGCGGCGGTGGCGGTCGCGGCGGCGGCGGTGGCGGCGGCAACCGGCCGCGCCAGGGCCGCGACCTCAAGACGGGGCTGACGATCGATCTCGAAGCGGCGTTCGAGGGCGCGACCAAGGAGGTCACGCTCACGCGGCCGACCACCTGCGCCACCTGCGACGGCGCGGGGCATCCCCCGGACGCGGACGTGGAGACGTGCCCGCAGTGTAACGGTCGCGGACAGGTCCAGCAGGTCCAGCAGACGCCGCTCGGGCGCGTCCAGCAGACGTCGACGTGCCCTCGCTGCGAGGGCGAGGGAGAGCTGTACAGCGAGGACTGCGCCGACTGCGGCGGCGACGGCGTCGTCCGCGAGGAGGCGACGCTCTCCGTCGAGATCCCGGCCGGCATCCGTTCGGGGCAGAGCCTCCGGATGGAGCGCGAGGGCGCGCCCGGCGAGAACGGCGGCCCGAAGGGCGACCTGCTCATCGAGGTCGACGTCGACACCGGCGACCGGTTCGAGCGCGACGGCGACGACCTCCGCGTCAACGAGGCGGTCTCCTTCCCGCAGGCGGTCTTCGGCGACACCGTCGAGGTGGAGACGGTCGACGGCAGCGTCGAGATGGACGTCCCCGCCGGCACCCAGAGCGGCGAGACGTTCCGGCTTCAGGGGAAGGGGATGCCGCGGCTCCGTCGCCGCGGCCGCGGCGACCTCTACGTCCAGGTCGGGGTCGTCGTTCCCGAGTCGCTCAACGAGGAACAGCGCGAGGCGCTGGAGGCGTTCGCCGAGGCCGGCGGCGAGGACATCGACGTCGGCGGCGGCTTCTTCGAGAAGCTGAAGAGCTCCTTCTGAGCGGGTGCGTTTCCGGTCCGGAACTCGGAGCAGCCTCGACTTCCGCTGCCCGTAGCTTTTCCGTCTTCCGGGTCCATCACCGACGCATGGGCTACGACACGACGGCCTACGACGACGTCGAACCGCGCGCGCCCGGCATGTACTTCCTCCGTGACGCGCTCGACTGCGAGCACCTCGGCGTGACCGTCGTCGAGGCCGACGACGGCTGGGAGGGGATGGAACACGATCACGCCGACGGCGACCACGAGGAGGTGTACGTGCTGCTCGGCGGCGAGGCGACGCTCACCGTCGACGGGGATGCCCTCGACCTCGATCCCGGTGACGCGGTCCGCGTCGACCCCGGATCCACCCGCGACCTCACCTTCTCGGCCGACGGCTCGAAGATGGTCATCGCCGGCGCACCCTGACGCCGGCTCGATGATAGTCATCGCCGGCGCACCCTGACGCCGGTCGCGACTCGGCCCGGTGCGGTCGGGGACGCTTCTCGTCGACGCCGCAGCGTTAAGGCTCACGCGCCCCGAGAACAGCGTATGGAACTCGTCGGGGACCTGCTCGCGCGCGACCGGCGCACCCGCGATACGGCGCTCGTCACGGCGGACGGTCGAGAGCGGACCCACCACGACCTGATCACGAACGGCTACAAGGCGGCGAACGTGCTCCGGTACCTCGGCGTCCGCAGGGGCGCGACGGTCGCCGTCGACCCGACGCCGGGCTTTCACACGACGCTCGCGTTCCTCGGCGCGGCCGCCGTCGGCGCGCCGGTCCGGTTCGACCCGGCGGCGGGAATCGAGGCCGGCGACCGGGTCGTGATCGCGCCGGTCGCGACCGCCGCTGCCCTCGATCCGGCGCCGGGCACGAACCTCGCCGCGTTCGGCGGGCCGCCGGAGCGGCCCGAGACCACGCACTGGGAGCAGGAGCTGTGGAGCGAGAACCCCGGGATGCCGCCGAGCGACGTGGAACCGGACGACGCCGCGATCGTCGGGGCCGGTCGGACGGTCAGCCACCGCGACCTGTGTTCGATCGCCGCGGCCGCCTTCGAGGCCGGCGCGATGGACGAGGAGACGCGGGTCGTCCTCCGCCGCCCCTTCTCCGACTCGCCGGCGCTCGCGGCCGGGCTCGTCGCACCGCTCTCGGTCGGTGCGACGGCAGTGCTCGCGCCGCCGAGCGGCGACGGCGAGTCGGCCGACGACCCACGCGGGGACGTGGCGGCGGCTCCGGCGGGCGTCGACGTCCCCGAACCGCGCCGGGTCGATCCGGCGTCGATCGGGTCGGCGGCCGAGTAAACTCCGGTCCGGATCGCGCCCGGATCAGTCGTCCGCTGGGTTCGGCTCCGCGGGCGTCCGCTCCTCGTGGAGGAGGCAGGCGGACTCGTGGTCGGCCGTGTGGGCCGTGCGTTCGGGCACGGTCTCGGCGCACGGTGTCGTGATCGCGTCCGACAGAATGCTTCCCGCCCGCTCCTCGTCGCCATCGATGAGCAGGTCGAGCGCCTCCGAGAGCGTCCGTTCGAGTTCGGGGTCGTCGACCGTCTCGCCGATGTCGAACTCCCGCCGGATCTCCGTCTGTATCTCGGCGTCCGTCGGCTCGGTCCCGCTGGCGGCGACGTTCTCGCGAACCCCTTCGACGTCGATCTCGCCGGTGTTGACCTTATCGCGGAAGTTCAACAGGCCGCGCCAGTCTTCCTGGTCGATGTCGACGCCGTCCGGCTGGATCACCTTGTGACACCGCGTGTGGAACCGGCAGCCGCTCGGCGGGTTCGTCGGGCTGGGGACGGTCCCCTTCAGTTCGATGCCGCCGACGCTCGCGCGCGGGTCCGGCGTCGGAATCGACGACAGCAGCGCCTCCGTGTACGGGTGTTGCGGGTTGGTGAATATCTCCTCGACCGGCCCGACCTCGACGATCTCGCCGAGGTACATCACGGCCACGCGGTCGCAGATCTGGCGGATGACGGACATGTCGTGACTGATGAACAGCAGCGACAGCCCGAACTCGTCTTGGAGGTCGTTGATCAGCGAGAGGATCTCCGCCTGGATGGAGACGTCGAGGGCGCTCACCGGCTCGTCGGCGATGATGAGGTCCGGGTTCAACACGAGCGCCCGGGCGAGCGCGATCCGCTGTTTCTGCCCGCCGGAGAACTCGTGGGGGTACCGGTCGAAGTCGCTGGCCGAGAGCCCCACGCGTTCGAGCAGGTCCTCGACGATCGCGCGGCGCCGGTGGCGGTCGCTCATCCCGTGGACCTTGAGCAGTTCGCCGACCGCGTTCCCCACCGACACCCGCGGGTCGAAGCTCGAAGACGGGTCCTGGAAGATCATCTGGGCGCCCCGTCGGAACTCCATCATCTCGTCGTCGTCGAACTTCGTCACGTCGTTGGGGTGAGTGCCGTCGGGGTTGCGCGTCGCGCCCTCGCGACCGTTCCCGTTGAAAATGACCTCGCCCGAGGTCGGCTCCTCGAGGTGGATGACGGAGCTCGCCGCGGTGGACTTCCCGCAGCCGGACTCGCCGACGAGTCCCAGCGTCTCGCCCTCCGCGATGTCGAAGCTGATCCCGTCGACGGCGCGCGCGGCGCCGACCTTCCGGTTGAAGATCCCCTTCCGGATCGGGTAGTGCTTCTTCAGGTCGCGGACCGAAAGCAACGGCTCAGTCATCGGCGGGACCCACCTCGCTGTCGCCGTCGGCCGCGCCGGGCTCGTCGCCGGGCCCGAGCCCCTCGCTTCTGACGATCGAGGGGTTGCCGCCCGGCCCGTAGTGGACACAGGAGACGTGTTGGTCGGGTGCGACCTCGATCTCCTCCGGCTGATCGCCGGTGCGACACGCCTCTTCTGCGTACTCGCAACGAGGCGCGAACCGGCAGCCGTCCGGCGGGTTGTGCGGGTCCGGAAGCGTTCCCGGTATCCCGCCCCCGCTCCCGCCGAACTCCGGGAGGCACTCCAACAGCTGTTGGGTGTACGGGTGCGCGGGGTGGTCGAAGATGTCGAGGACGCCGCCTCGCTCCATCACCTTGCCGGCGTACATCACGACGATCCGGTCGGCGATCTCCGCGACGACGCCGAGGTCGTGCGTGACGAACAGGATTCCCATCTCGAACTCCTCTTGGAGGTCGTTGAGGAGCTTCAGGATCTGCGCTTGAACCGTCACGTCGAGCGCCGTCGTGGGCTCGTCGGCGATGAGCAGGTCGGGGTCGCCGACGAGCGCCATCGCGATCATCACGCGCTGCTTCTGGCCGCCGGAGAACTCGTGCGGGTAGTCGTCGAACCGCGAACTCGCGTTCGCGATCCCGACGCGGTCCATGAGGTCGACCGCCTTCGCGCGGGCCTCCTCGTCGGAGACGTCCTGGTGAATCTGGAGCGCCTCGGTGATCTGCCACCCGACGGTGTAGCAGTGGTTCATCGCCTCCTGCGGGTTCTGGAAGATGTGCGCGATCTCGTTGCCGCGGATCTCCCGGAGCTCCGACTCGGGGAGCGACAGCAGGTCGCGCCCCTTGTACCGGACCGTCCCCTCGATCTCACCCGGCGGCGTGTTGATGATCCCGGTGATCGACTCCGTCGCGACCGTCTTCCCGGAGCCCGACTCGCCGACGATACAGACGGTCTCGCCGGTGTCGACATTGAAGTCGATCCCGTCGACCGCGGTGAGCGTTCCGTTGTCGGTACTGAACGTCGTCGTGAGGTCTTCGACCTCGAGTAGTCGTTGGTTTCCGGACATTATGCGTTCTCCGCCTCAGCTTCGGGGTTCAACGCGTCCAACAGCGCGTCACCGAGGAAGTTGAACGCGAGGATAGTTAGGAACAGCACGATACCGGGCGCTAACACGATCCACGGTGCGAACGAGAGGTCGCTCCGGCCGGCGGCGATGAGCTGTCCCCAGGAGGGAACCGTCGAGTCACCGACCCCGAGGAACGCGAGCTGCGCCTCCGCGAGCAGGAAACCGGGGATGAGCAGCGTGAGATTGGTGATGATGCTGCTCGCCGCGTTGGGCACGACGTGTCCCCGGATCACCTGATACGTGCTCGCGCCGCTGATGCGGCTCGCCTTGATGAACTCCTCTTCGGAGATGGACAGCGACTTGCTCCGGATGTACCGGGCGGTGCCGCCCCAGGCGAACAGCGAGAACACCACGATGAACATGCCCAGTCCCGCGCCGTAGATGTACAGGATGAGCAGGAACATCAGGAACGTCGGGAACGAGAGGATGATGTCGACGAACCGCATCATGATCTCGTCCACCCACCCGCCGGCGTACGCGCTCAGCGTGCCGAACGAGATGCCGATGGTGGCGACGATGGTCGTCGTGATGAACCCGATCTGCATGCTGATCGTCATCCCGTAGACGATCATCGTGAACACGTCTTTTCCGCCCCCCGTGGTTCCGAGCGGGTGTTGCCAGGTGCCGAAACACCGGCCGTTCATCGTCTCTCCGACGCAGGTCGCCGGCGTCGTGTCCACGACGGACGTGAACACCGGCGGCTGGTAGGCGATGAGCAGGTCCTGTTGTGGCGCGTTCAGGATCAGCGGCCCGACGAGCCCGCCGACGAACACGATCCCGAGCCAGCCGAGGCTCACGATCGCCGGCCGGTTGCGCTTGAACTCCTTCCAGTAGTACCGCGTCATCCGCGGGTTCTGGTACAGCGGTAAGACGAGGTACCAGAACGCCAGGAACAGCGTGAAGATGAAGAAGAAGTCGATCGTCTCAAGGGTCCTGTCGAGACCGATAAACTCGAACGTCGGGGTCCGCTGACCGAGGAACCGCCAGTCGTACACGCCGAGCAGCGCGAGCGGGATCGTCGTCAGCAGCATCCCGAGCGAGTTGACGGACAGGTCGAACCGCCCCGACCGCGAGAGCTCGTTCCAGTCGACTTGATCGAATCGTTCGGATTTCTCAGTTGCCATTGTTCTCCGTTGTGTTACCTGTCATCGTAGCTGATCCGCGGGTCGAGCACGGTGAACACGAGGTCTTCGATGAGGTTCCCGATGACGGCGACGAACGTGAAGAACAGCGTCGTCCCCAACACGAGGTTCGTGTCCTGCTGGATCAGCGCGTTGTACGTCAACCGTCCGAGCCCGGGGATACCGAACACGACCTCGACGAGCAGCGACGCGCCGAGGAACAGCGCGAGGAGCTGTCCGACGAGCGTCGTCGAGAGCGGGACCAGCGTCGGCCGCATGACGTGGTAGGCGTACGCACGGAACGGTGAGACTCCCTTCGCCTTCGCCGTCTTCATGAAGTCGGCGTTCTGGAACTCCGCGGACTCGTTCCGGGAGACACGCATGACGGCGCCGATCGATCCGGTGACCAACACGAACACCGGCAACGCCAACTGTATCGCGTTCTGGACGCTGAACACCGGAACCTCAGTCTTGTAGATGATCGGTATCCACTCCAGCCACACCCCGAAGATCAGTAGCAGGATGATCCCGAAGAAGAAGTTCGGGATGGCGTAGCCGAAGAAGGCGAACCCGGTCGCCGCGTGGTCCTTCCAGCTGTACATGTTCGCGGCGGAGTAGACGCCGACGAGCGGCCCCAAGATGACCGTGAGGATCGTCCAGGGGATCGAGTACTGCGCGGTGTAGTACAGCGCGTTCGTGACCGCCTCGGTCACGGGCATACTGGTGCTCACCGACCAGCCCCAGTCGAGCGTGTAGACGCTCCGGATGTAATCGAAGTACCGGACGTGAAGCGGCTCGTTGAGTCCGCGCAGCTCGCGGACCCGCTCGGCGGCCTCGGCCGGGTCGCCGCCTTGGAGCGCCGCCTGCGTCGCTGCCCGCCGGACGGCCGGGTTCGGGGCGGCCGAGAGCAGCAGAAACGTGACCGTGACGATAATGAGCGATACCACTGCCGCCCAGAGGACCCGAGCGCTAACGTATCTTCCAAATCCCATGTGATTTCTAAACTGGTGAGGTGAAAACGGGGCGGTTCGGGCTTACTCGTCCGTCGACGGGTAGAACTGGGACCAGCGCGGCTGCCACGTGAAGTGCGTCGAGGCGAGCCCGCGGTAGACGCCTTGGATGAGGTCCTGCTTGCTGATCGCCGCCGCCAACGCCTGACGGAACGGGACCAGCTGGAAGAGGTTGCCCGGACCGGCGTTCCAGCCGTTCGCGCGCTGGTTCACGGAGAGGATCGTGTTGTACGGCGTCGGGACCTGGAGGACGTCGACGCTCTCGTTCTCTTGGTACGACTCGTACTGCTCCGGCGGGATCGCCGCCGAGTCGGCCTCGCCGGTCTCGAGCGCACCGAGGCGGGACGCCTGCTCTCGAACGACGCTGATCGAGGCGGACTCGAAGTACGGTCCCTCCGAGAACAGGTCGGGCCCCTCGTCGATGTCGCGGAGGTAGTACTCGTCGTTACGGGTGTACTCCGTTCCGGAGCCGCGGTTCCACGACGTGAGCTCGAACGCGCCGAGGTTCCCGGCGAACTGGAGTTCGAGCAGCTCCTCGTCCTGCTCGAGACCCTGGACGTCCTCCTCCTCGACGTACGGCTGGAGGAGGTCCTTCGGGATCGGGTACAGGAGCGGGTCGTACGTCTTGGGCCACAGGATGTTCGGGGACTCGAGCGTCGCCTCGAACTGGAACTCGCCCGTCTGCTCGACGGTGACGCCGTCCCAGCTGCTCGACGCCGCGGTGGGCGCCCAGTCGGCCTGGTGGAGCTCTTGGACGAGGTAGACGAAGTCCTCGGCGGTGACCTGTCCGTACGGCTCGCTGAACTGGAGATTCTCCCGCACGTCGAACGTCCACACCTCGCCGTCCTCGGTGGACATGTCGTACAGCAGCGGGAAGACCTCTTGGTTCTCGTCGAAGGTGTACCCCTGATCGAGCGCGCGGCCGATCGCGATGCCGGCGCCGTTCTCGGTGTTGAACAGCGGGTTCAGGGTGGTGAACCGCGACGCGCTGACCGTGTCGTAGGAACCGCTGACCTCCGGCTCGCCCTCGTACCACGCGGGCAGGTTCCAGCCGTTCGAGAAGTTCTCGATCGGCCCTTCGAGGTCGGGGTTGTAGCCGACGAGGTCGTCGCCGAACAGCAGGGTGATGTACGGCTGCTCGTAGGCGATGTTCTCGAAGATCTCGACGAACGCCTGCTGGAGCTCTTCCACGCTCGACGCCTGCTGCGCCTGGTCGAACAGCTCCTTTGCGTCGAACTGCGGGTAGTAGCCGACCGGGTTGTAGAACGCGGTGGCACCGTCGAAGAACGCCGAGTTCGTGAGCGGGTTGAGCGGGTAGGTGTTCAGCCCGAAGACGACGGACATGTCCCACGGCTCGTTGCTCGTGACGGACTGCGGGCCGGGGTTCGTCGGCGTCGGGTTCTCCCACGTGACCTCCTCGCCGTTGACCGTGTCGGTCCCGCCCTGGGGCTCGGCGGTCCAGTACTCGTTGTTGAACCGCGTGCCGTCGATGGCCTCGACGACGACGTTAATTCCGAGGTTCTCGCCGAGTTCCTGGGCGATGAAGTTCGCCGTCAGCTGCGAGGTCTCCGCCCCCGCGCTGTGGTATATGTTGATTTCGACCTGGTCTCCGTCGGGGTTGACCATCGTGTCCCCGTCGAAGCTGTAGTCGTACTCGGACTGCTCGAAGGCGCGCTCCGCAAGCGTTCGGGCGACTTCCGACCCGTAGAGGTCGTCGACACCGAACCGGGGGAAGTCGGGGACCTCGAGGCTCTCGCCGTCGCCGCCGTCCATGCCGTCGCCGCCGTCGGAGCCGTCGGAGCCGTCGCCGCCGTCCGAACCGTCGCCGCCGTTTCCGGAACAGCCAGCGAGCGTTACTGCGCCGGCGAGACCGAGCGCGGAGAGCCATTGTCGCCGATCGATATGCCGGGAATCATCACGATTCTCAATGTTTCGCCGTGGCATACCATGTAGTACGAGTGCGTGTATAAAAAACTTCAGACTTTGGGACAGTTGTCGGGGACGATCATCTTACATCCGTTTTGATAATTGGCGCATCCAACGGGGAAAATCGGACCACAGTCGCATATTTCATCGCGTATCGGAGAGTTCGACGCCGTCGGAGTCGCAAAATTTGACTCGATTAGGCAATCTCGCGTCGTACGCGAGTAGCCGACGCTTACCGGGATGATTTCCGAAGTTGGCGGTGCGGTGCCGTCCGTCCCTCGCCCGTCGCGGGAGTGTCCCTCAGTCGCCGCGGCCGTCTCGGCCGGTGCCGTCGTCGGGCTCGGAGCCGGGAGTCCGCGTCGTGCGACTCGCCTCGGCGTTCCCGTCGGTCGCGACCGCCGGACCGTCGCCGTCAGCGACCGACGACCCCTCGACCGTGTCGCCGTCGATCGCGCGCTCGTACCGCGCGATCTGTTCGCGATGGAGCGAGTGGATCATGTCGGCGAGCACGCCGAACACGAGCAGCTGGATCCCGAGGATCGTCGCGCCGACCGCGCCGACGGCGATGATCTGGTGGCTGATGCCGAACGCCAAGTACCGGTAGAGCACGAATCCTCCCATCCCGAGCCCCGCCGCGGTCGCGGCCGCGCCGGCGCTCCCGAAGTAGAACAGCGGGTTGTTCGTCTTCGCCTTCCGGTACAGCTCCAGGAAGATCACGCCGCCGTCCCGGATCGGGTGGAGGTTCGTCGCGGAGCCGCCGGGTCGCTCCCGGTACGTGATCGGGACCACGGCGACCGAGACGCGGTTCTTCACGCACTCGACGGCCATCTCCGTCTCGATCCCGAACCCGTCCGCGGTGAGGTGGAGCCGCAGGAACGACTCGCGGGTGAACGCGCGGTACCCCGAGAGGATGTCGCGGTAGCCCTCGCGGTGGATCGCCCGGAACGCGAGGTTGATCAGGCGGTTCCCGATCCGGTTCAGCCGCGTCATCGCGCCCGGGCGCATGTCCGCGAACCGGTTCCCGATGACGTGGTCGGCCTCGCCGTCCAAGAGCGGGTCGAGCATCGCCGCGGCGTCGTCGGCGTCGTACGTGGCGTCGGCGTCCGCCATCAGCACGTACGGGGCCTCGACGTGGTCCCGGACGGCCTCCCTGACCGCCTGCCCCTTCCCGCGGCCCGACTGCTCGACGACGCGCGCGCCGGCCTCGCGGGCGATCGACCGCGTCTCGTCGGTCGAGCCGCCGTCGATCACCAAGACCTCCTCGAACCCGGCGTCGCGGAAGTCCGTGACGACGCGTGCGACCGTCTCGGCCTCGTTCATCGTCGGCAACAGGACGCAGACGTCGTCGTGGTCGCTCATCAGGCGAGCGATCACGGGGGAGTCGGTAAACTCTGTCCCTCCCGGTCGCCGGCCGACGCTGCGGCCACCCACACGCTCATGTATGTGAGCATTGATCGTGGTCGTATGTCCCAACCACCGGACGAGCGCGCCGACGAACTACTGAGCGCGGCCCGCACGGCGACGGGCGACGAGCTGCGGAGCCTCACGTACTTCACGGAGGAGGACGTCGAGCAGCTGTACCTCCGCAGCGATCTGAGCCGGACCGCCGACCTGGTCGGTTTCGCCGAGAACGAGCGACAGGGGTTCCACGCGCAGTCGATGTACGCCAACACGCAGCTCGGCGACTACCAGTTTACGGTCCGCGTGTTCGAGAACGGCTACCTCACGCGGGTGATCGCTAACGACCACGGCGTCTGGGTGACGACCGACTCGATGGAGATGGACCGCTTCGAGGAGCTGGCGAGCGCGCTCGCGTCCATCCTCCGGTTGTTCGATCCCGCCTGACCACTGGGAGTTATTTAAAAGGGCTCTTCACCCGAGATGGCTCTCGAACTCGCCGACCAGCTCGTCGGCGTCGACGGGCTTGGTCACGTACCCGTCGGCGCCCGCCTTCACCGCCTCCATCATCTTCTCCTGCTGGTCGACGCTCGTACACATCACGATCACCGCGTCGGGCCAGCGCTCCTTGATCGCCGCGGTCGCCTCGATCCCGGTCATCTCCGGCATCACGACGTCCATCGACACCGCGTCCGGCTCGTACGCTTCGAAGAGCTCGACCGCCTCTGCGCCGTGTTCCGCCTCGTCGACGACCTCGAACCGGCCTTCCAGCGCGTCCCGGACGACGGTCCGCTGGAACGAGGAGTCGTCGACGACGAGCACCCGCTCGGTCATACGCGTTCTCCCCGCCAGACCGACATAAGCGCGCGGATCGCTCGGCACGATACGGGCTGGGACACGCGGGCCGGCGCGGGGGACGAACTCGGCGGCGGTATGTGACGCCCTCGCAACCGCTATCCCTTGTATATTCGATGAAGCATATAATGAACATGGGAACAACGTTAAGGTGTATCCCGCGATACGGTCGCGTATGGAAACGCGGAAGGTCCAGCGGTTGGGGCCGTCGACGCTGGCGATGACCCTCCCGGCCGAGTGGGCACAGGAACACGGCGTGAACAAAGGCGACGAGGTGTCGCTGCGGATGGGCGGCAAGGGGACGCTCACGGTGCTCCCCGAGTCGGTGAGCACCGAGGAGTCGGAGGCGGTGATCAACGCGGACGGGCTCGACGCGCGCTCGCTCGAACGCGCGATCGTCGCGCAGTACGTGCTGGGGCGGCGCGTGATCCACGTCCGCAGCGAGGGGACGCTCGACAGCGAGCACATCAACGCGGTGTACAAAGCCGAGACCCAGCTGATGGGGCTCGGCGTCATCGAGGAGACCCCGGAGGACATCTCGATCCGCTGTTCGGTCGACCCGGAGGACTTCACCCTCGACAACCTGCTCGAACGGCTGGAGAACACGGGCTCGACGATGCGCGGCGAGGGCGTGAAGGCGCTCGCGCACGGCAACCCCGACCTCGCGCAGCGCGCGCTCAACCGCGAGCGGCAGGCGAACAAGATCTTCGTCCTCCTGCTCCGGCTCATCTTCACGGCGTATCAGAACCCGAACCTCGCTCGCGCAGTGGGTCTCGAGGAGGGGTTCCCCCTGATCGGCTACCGCTCCGTCGCGAAGAACCTCGAACTCACCGCGGACAACGCGGAGGACATCGCCGAGATCGTGATGGAGGCCGACGGACACACCCTCGACGTCGACAGCGCGACGATGCGGCAGATCCGCGAGTTCACCGACCAGGTGGACGAGCTGACCGCGCTCGCGGTGCGGGCCGTCGTCGAGCGCGACTACGACCTCACCGTCGAGTGCCGCGACCTGTTCTCCCGCTTGGAGGACCGCGAACAGGAGATCCTCGCCGAGCTGCCGGACGACCTGGACAACGAGACGCTGCTGATGACCCGCGAGGTGCTGGTCAGCCTCCAGCACACCGCGGAGTACGCCATGCGGAACGCGGAGATCGCGGCGAACCTCGCGCTCAACGAGGCGTCCGACCACGTCGAGATAATCTGACCGCGGCGCGTCGCCCGCGACACGGGCCGTCGCGCGGGTTCCTCCCCGGCCCGTGTCGCGCGGTTCGCATGAACTAAGTGGCCCCCCGCGAAGCGGTTCGTATGAGCGAGGGTTCCATCGAATCGGACAAGGAGGTCGGCGTCGCGCTCGCGCTCGGCGCCATCGCGGTCGTCGGCGCCGTGGTGATGCTAGCGTACCCGGGACAGCTCGGGAAGGCGTGGGGATTCGCGGGCGCGTTCGTCTTCGCGACGCTCGCCGTCGGCGCGGCCCAACTGTTCGACTGAGCGACCGATCCACGGCGCGGACCGGTCGCCCGGTCCGAACAACGAGAAACCGTTAAGAACGTCAGACGCGTATAGCTGATAATGAGCGAGTACACCGAGGAGGAACAGCGGATCCTCGCGTACCTCACGGACAGCGTTACCCGTGGCGAGCGGTACGTTCGCTCGAAGACGATCGCCGACGCGATCGGACTCACCGCGAAGCAGGTGGGCTCGCGGCTCCCCAGACTCGCCGAGAAGTCGGACGACGTCGACATCGAGAAGTGGGGCCGCGCCAAGTCGACCACCTGGCGCGTGACGCCGGACGGCTGAGAGGGGAGGGTCGCGGTCGCGTCCCGACGCGCTCGCCGGCTCCGTCGACGCGTTCCCCGAATCCGACTCCGTCGACGCGCATTTTTAACCCCCGTCGCCCCAAACGGGATCGTATGACCGTTCGAGTCTCCCGGACGTTCGAGTTCGACGCGCCGCCGGCCGACGTGTGGGCGTTCATCTCGGACGCGGAGCAGCGCGCGGGCGCCATCAGCGTGGTGGACTCCTTCGAGGTTCACGACGACCGGAACGCGACCTGGCACGTCGCGCTCCCGATACCGATGATCCGCTCGACGATCGACGTCGAGACGGAGGAGGTCGAGCGCGACCCCCCGAACCGAGTGAAGTTCGTCGGGAAGTCGCGGGCGTTCCGCGTCACCGGCGAACACGAGATCACGGAGACCGACGACGGCGGCTGCCGGCTCGCCAACGAGTTCGTCGTCGACGGGAGCCTCCCCGGCGTCGAGTCCTTCTTCAAGCGCAACTTCGACGCCGAGCTGGACAACTTAGAGGACGCGCTCCGCGCCTCGCTCGCCTCGCCGGCATGAAACTCGCCGGCGTCCAGCTGGCGGTCGAGGGCGGCGACGTCGAGGGGAACGTCGAGCGGGCGCTCGACCGCATCCGGGCGGCCGCCGACGAGGGCGCCGACCTCGTCGTCCTGCCCGAGCTGTTCGACGTCGGCTACTTCGCGTTCGACGCGTACGGCCGCGCCGCGGAGAGTATCGCCGGCGACCGGCTCGCCCGGTTCGCGGCGGCGGCCGACGAGGAGGACGTGGCGGTGCTGGCCGGCACGGTCGTCGAGGACCTGTCGGCGTCGGCCGCGGACGGCCTCGACGTGCCGGCGGAGTCCGGGCTCGCCAACGCCGCGGTGCTGTTCGACGCCGACGGCGAGCGCCGGCTCGTCTACCGGAAGCGCCACCTGTTCGGGTACGGCTCCGAGGAGACGGACCGGATGGTGCCCGGCGAGCGGACGCCGGTGGTCGACCTCGGGGGCGTCACCGTCGGGGTAACGACCTGCTACGACCTCCGATTTCCGGAGCAGTTCCGCGCGATGGTCGACGCGGGCGTCGAGTGCGTGCTGGTGCCGAGCGCGTGGCCGTACCCGCGGATCGAACACTGGCGGACCCTCGGCCGCGCGCGCGCCATCGAGAACCTGACGTACGTCGCCGCCGTCAACGGGAGCGGCCGGTTCGGCGACGACGCGCTCTGCGGCCGGAGCGCGGTGTACGACCCGTGGGGCACCGCGCTCGCGTCTGTCGGCGACGAACCGGGCGTCGTCACCGCGACCGTCGATCCCGAGCGGGTCGCGACGGTCCGCGAGGAGTTCCCCGCGCTCCGCGACCGCCGGTGAGCGCGGCCGCGGGCGCCCGCCGATCGAGGTCAAGCCGCGGGCGCCCGCGGTTCGAGGTCGGGCCTCGGGCGGCTGGGTCTCGCGCGGCCGGATCTTACACATTTATACGCGTGAGGACCATACCGTCTCTTGCCGAAGACCGACGCTTTTCTCGTTGGGATTCGGCGTTAATCGATCCGCGCGCCCGTCCCGACCACTGGGCGGCGTCGCCGACGACAGCCCGGGGGTCCGCTGTCCGGCCGCCGCCCGTCCGCCTCCCACCGCTTCGCCTTTCGCCCGCCTCCCCTTCCCACTTCCACCCTTTCCCACTTCCACCGACGCCCAGCTTCGTCCTCGTTTCGTCCGGTTGCGTTCCCTTCACACCCCGAGTATCTCTCCTGATAACTCGGCCGGTAGGTTCTTACGTCGCTCGCAGGAGGAGGTAAACGCCGCGGACGAATCCGGTCGGCCCCATCCCGTTCCGGGCGGGCCGGTCGGCCACTCGCTTCCACCGTCCGTCGTCCGTCGGCTTGGGTTCGGGTCCACCCGCTCCCACACCGAGCCCGAACCCCTTTCGGTACGTGCCTCGCTTCATTCGGTACGTGCCTCGCTTCATTCGGTACGTGCCTCGCTTCACCGGACAGCGGCGGCTATCGGAGCACACGGCTGAAGCGCAAGGCCGAAACCCTCGGCCGACGAACCGGCGGTCGAATGTTCCCCCGCGAGTACCGCGGCGTCGCCTTCGTCGTCGGGCTGTTCCTCGTCGTCCAGGTGGGCGCGCTGGCGCTTGTCCCCGAGTTCGCCGAGAGCGGCTATCAGGCGGTCGAGAACCCCGAGAATCCGGTGAACAGCGTGGTGTACGTCGCCGCCATCGTCGCGATGACCGGGCTGATGCTGGCGGCGTTCCGGTACGACTTCGACTGGGCGATCCGCCTGCTGATCGTCGGCACCTCCGCGTGGCTCTCGTGGTACGTGTTCTCCGCGCTCGTCTCGCCGCTCGCGGCCGCCATTCCCGCGATCGCGGTCGCCGTCGGCCTGCTCGTCCACCCCGAGTGGTACGTGATCGACACCGCCGGGGTGTTGATGGGCGCGGGCGCGGCCGGGCTGTTCGGCATCTCCTTCGGGCTGCTGCCCGCGCTGATACTGCTCGCCGTCCTCGCCGTCTACGACGCGGTCTCCGTCTACGGCACCGAGCACATGCTGTCGCTCGCGGAGGGCGTGATGGACCTGAACATCCCCGTCGTGTTAGTGATCCCGCTGTCGGTGTCGTACTCGCTGCTCGACGGCGAGTCGGCTAGCGACGAGGCCGCGGGGGTCGGTGAGAAGGCGGAAGCGGCGGCGGAGACGGACGCCGAGCGCGCTTCCGCCGACGAGGGCGACGAGGACGCGGCCGACACGGAGTCCACCGACGGAGACAACGGGCCCGTCGAATCCACGGAGGGCGGCGACCGCGACGCCTTCTTCATCGGCCTCGGCGACGCCGTCATCCCGACGGTGCTGATAGCGAGCGCGGCGACGTTCTCGCCGGCGGCCGACCTCGCGGTCCCGCTCCTCGGCGTCAACCTCCCCGCGCTGCTCGCGATGGTCGGGACGCTCGCGGGGCTGCTCGTCCTCATGCGATGGGTGATACAGGGCCGCCCGCACGCGGGGCTGCCACTTTTAAATGGCGGCGCGATCGGCGGCTACCTGATCGGCTCGCTCGTCGCCGGCGTCCCGCTGATCGAGGCGCTGGGGCTCGCGGGCTTCTTTTAAATATATTCGGGCGTCCGATGATTTCTTTATAAACTGCTGACTGACGCAAACACCCCCGAAGCCCCAGCCGCTCGGCTGTACGACGATATTATTTATAAACCTCCGATCGCCACGAACACCACCGGAGCCCCAGCCGCTCGTTTATAAATGGCTGACTGTGGATCGACGGTGAACACCACCGAAGCCCCAGCCGCGAGGCAGGCGCACGCTCGCTGCGCGCTTCAGTCGCTCGCGTTGCTCGCTCCCTCCAGTGCTTACGTCGCCTGCGCCTGCCTCGCAACTGCCCCTTCGATTCCCACCCGACCGCACAGCACCGCAGCCTCACGCCTCCCCAGCCTCGTCAGTCGCCTCCGCTTCGCTCCGGCGACTGACTCCCTCGCGCGAGCGGTTCGCGCCGCGTTGCGGCGCTCACCGGCACGCGCCACCGCAGAGAAATCACCGCAGAGAAAAATTCGTTATTCGTTGTCTGCGGGGTTCCCGTCGCGCGTCTTCACGGCGACGCCGGAGCCGAGCTGCTCGGCCTCCGCGCCGGAGAGCTCGGCGCGGCCGACCCCGAATATCGCTCCGCCCTCGTCGACGACGAGGACCTCGTCGCCCGGGCGGATCCCCTCGTCGGCCGCGGTGACGAACTTCGCGAACGCGTTGCGCCCCTCGCGCACGAACGGCTCGCTCTCCTCGCCGACGACCATCCGGTGTCGCGGTTCGGGGAACGCCTCGGCGATCCGCTTCCCCCCCGCGAGCCCGAGCGTGAACCGGCCGTCGGTGCCGTACGAGACGAGCCGGTCCCCCTCGCTGCTGCCCGGCGTGTCGTCGACGTCGCCGTCGATCACCTGCCGCGGGCGGCCGCCGCTCGACCGGCGCACGGTGAGGGCGTCGTCCGGCGGGAACAGGGCGTCGCCCGCGCCGGCCCCGAACTGGTAGTCGGCGGCGGTCCGCAGGTCCGCGAGCGTGTCGGCGTCGGTCATGGCCGCGGTTCTCCGCGCGCGCTGAAAGCGATTGCGACACCGTCGGGCCGCGTGCGACACCGACCGGCCGCGGTGCGGTCGCTCGCGCCCGTCCGGCCTCGATATTCCCCCCTGCTCCCGCGCCCCCCGTTCGCGTCGCGGCCGTTCCCCTCAGCCGAGCGCGGGGTACGCCGCGGCGACGCCGTCGCCGTCGACGCGCCAGCGGTCGGCGATCTCCCGGTACGCGGCCGGGTCCGCGGCCGAGTCGTCCGGGACCGGTCCGGGCGACGACTCCCGCAGGGCCTCGGTCAGCACCTCCCGGTCGATCGAATCCGACCCGGCGGCCGTCCCCGCGAGCAGGTCGGCGAGCCGGTCGGCAGCCGAAACGACGGCCCGCGCGCCCTCGATCCGGTGAGCCAGATCGAGGGCCGCGGTCAGCCGGTCGGCCGCCGCGGCGGCGTCGCCGCGCTCGGCCTCCGCGGCGCCCAGCGCCGCCAACGCCTGCGCTTCGACCTGCGTGAACCCGCCCTCCCTCGCGGCGTCGACCGCGTCCGTCAGCGCCGCCGCAGCGGCGTCCCCGTCGCCGCGAGCGAGCGCCAGCCGCCCCCGGACGCGGTCCAGTTCGGCGAGGCGCTTCCGCCCCGCGTGGTCGTCGAGCAGCGACGCGGTCCGCTCGGTCCGCCGCTCCGCCTCCGGCGGGTCGCCGCGGTCGAGCGCCACCTCGGCGAGGATCGCGGTCACCATCGCGCACCGCGTGTCGGCGCCGAGGCGGTCGAGGCGGTCGAGCGCGGCCGTCAGGAACCGCTCCGCCCGGTCGAGGTCGCCGGCGAGGTGCGCCGCGCTGCCGAGGTGGCTCAGCGCGAACGCCTCGTACATGTCCGAGCCGATCCGCTCGGCGATGTCCCGCGCCTCGGACGCGCGGGCGACCGCCTCGCCGACGGCGCCGCGCTGCTCTGCGACCGCCGCGAGGTTCAAAAGCGAGATGGCCTCGCGGTGTTCGTCGCCGACCGTCCGGTAGCCGTCGAGCGCGCGTCTCGCCGTCCGCTCGGCCGCGTCGAGGTCGCCGCGCCGCCGCAGCGCGACCGCGAGGTTCGCCCGGACGTTCGCCTCCCCGTGCGTGTCGTCGTAAGCGCGGAACAGATCGCCGGCCACTCGGTAGTGGTCGAGGACGGCGTCGGTCCCGTCGAGCCCGTCGAGCGCGTTCCCGACGTCCATCAGCGCCTTCGCCCGCGCGATGGGGTCGCCGGTCCGCGCGGCGATGGCGTACGCTCGCGAACCCGCCTCGTAGGCCTCCTCGTAGTCGCCGTCGAAGTGCGCCGCCTGTGCCCGGCCCCGGACCGCCGCCGCGAGCCCGCCGCGGTCGCCCGCGGCCGCGAACAGCTCCTCGGCCCGCTCGTACCGCTCGCGCGCCGCGTCGTACTCGCCGCGCCGCCGCGCCACGTCGCCGTACCCGCGCTGCCGCTCGGCGGCGCCCGCCTCGTCGACCGGCCGCCACGCGTCCAGCGCCGCCGTCGCGCCGTCGAGGTCGCCGGCCTCGACGTACATCCGCGCCACCCACTCCGGCGGCCGGTCGCGCAGGTCGTCCGGGCACGCGTCCGGGAGGTCGATCCACGCGTACCGGACGCGCCCGTACAGCGGCGCGAGACGGGGGTAACGGCGCCCGACGCCGTACACCGCACGGACCGTCTCGGCCGCCCACGCGCCCGGGGCGCGCTCGATTCGGGCCACCGTCGGCGCGTCCCCGCCGACGGCGCGGCGGATCCGCGAGCGGCGCGCGGGGTCGTCCGCGAGCGCGAGCACCCGCGAGACGGCCCGCCCCACGCGTCTGGCGACGACCGGCGCCGGCTCCCGCTCGACGAGCCGCTCCAAGAACAGCACCGACCACTCGTCGTGGACCGCGCGGTACTCCCCGTCGCCCGAGCGAACGAGGGCCGTCCCGACGAGGCGGTCGAGCGCACGGCGAACGCCGTCGACGGTCGGCGACGGGTCGCGGTCCGCCCCCTCGGCGTCGGTCCCCGCTCCCCCGGTCTCCGATCCGGCGACCCCGTCCGGGCCGTCGACGAGCGCGTACGCCAGCGTGCGGACGTCGCCCACGCCGGCGACGTTGAGGAGGTTCACCAGCACCGCGACGTCCGCGGTCGGCGGCGGGCGGTTCCGGACCTCCCGGACCGCCTCCGCGACCGCCGCCTCCAGTCCGGACTCGGGGCCCGCGTCGTCGCGGCCGGCCGGGGCGTCGCTCGCGTCGGCCTCCGTCCCCGACGCGCCGCCGGCGCTCTCGCCCGCTTCGGCGACGACGCTCGCGCCGTCGCCGGTCGCGCGGACGAGGCGATGGACGAGCGCGAGCAGTTCGCCGACGCGCTCGTCGTCGGCGCGCCGCACGTCGTCGAGCAGCGCCGCCGGATCGGCCGCCGGCGCGGACCCCGTACAGTCGGCGACGTGGTCGACGAACCGCTCCACCTCGCGCCCGTCGAGCCGCGGCATCCGCGCGGTCGCTATCTCCCGGCGGTAGCGGAGGTCGGCGGGCGAGAGCGGCAGTCCGTCGGGGTCGTCGTACGGCTCCTCGCGGGCGTCGAACAGGAAGGACACGTCGTCGCGGTCGGCCAGTTCGCGGGCGACGCCGAACGCCTCCGCGACCCCCGGATCGACGGCGTCCTCCACGACGACGAGGTGGTGGCCGTCGCCCTCGGTGACGCGCTCGCGGAGCCGCTCCGTCGCCGAAAACGGGTCGCCGCCGTCGCCCGGTCGGTACGTCACCGGGCCGCGTCCCGACCGGTACCACTCGACCGCGACGCTCCGGCAGACGGTGCTCTTCCCGCTCCCCGGCGGGCCGACCAGCGCGTGGTCCGTCCCCTCGGCGAGTCCGTCGACGAGCAGCCCGGCGATCGAGCGTCGGTCGCCGTCGCGCACCGTCGTCCTGTCGAGGACGTACCCCGCGTCGACCTCCGGGAACGACGCCGTGGCGCGGAGCGGTCCGTACGGGTCCGGGTCGCCGGAGAGTCGCTCCTCGTCGACCGCGTGGAACCCCTGCGCCGAGAGCGCGCTCCGACCGCCGCCGCCGCCCGAACCGATCCGCCCGAAGAGCTCGCCCGCGGCGCTCGATCCCCTCCCGGCCGCCTCGCCGTCGCGACCCGCTCGGTCGGACGCGTCCGCGTCGCCCTCCGTGCGCTTCGTCTCGGAGCGGTCCATCGCCGCGAGCGCCTCGTCCGCGTCGCGCCCGCGCTCGACCAGCTCGCGCACCTCCGTCTCCGCCCACGCGACCGCCTCCGGTTCGGTCGACGCCGCCGCGCCGCGGAGCGTCCCGTCGTCGTCGAAGGTGAGGAGCAGCGCGGTCCCGTCGGCCGCGACGACCCCCGCGTCGACGGCGTCGACGGCGGCGACCCGGCAGCCGTCCCGGCGTGCGACTGCGCCGAGGTCGTCCGCGAAGCGCTCGGCCGCGTGCCGGTACGCGCGGTCCGCCAGCGCCAGGTCGACGGTCCCTCCCCCGGCGGCCGCGTGCCGGAGCCGCTCCGCGACCCGGGGGTAGGGGAACGCGGGCAGCGCGGCGGCGACCGCGTCCGCGTCGGCGAGCGCCTCGTCGAGGACCTCCAGCGGTCGGTAGGGGTCGGGGGCCGCGGCCCGGTACGTCTCCGCCTCGCGGAGGATCGCCGGGTCGACGTCGGCGTCCGGGCCGAGCGGGTCGAGCACGTCGCCGGCGGCCGCGAGGTCGTCGGCGATCGTCAGGAACTCGCGGTACTCGCCCGCGAGGAGCCGCCCCGAGAGCGTCGTCCGGTAGCCGTCGGTCTCGCCGGTGACGAGCCCCGCGGCCTCCAGCTCGTCTATCGCGCGGTTCACCGTCGACCGGGAGTGGCCGAGCGCGTCGACGAGCTCGTGTTTGCGAAGCGGTCCCGCGGTGAGCCGTTCGAGGAAGTCGAGGCGACGCTCGACGACGCCCACGAGTTCCGACGGCTCCGTCATACGTCCGTCCGCACCGCCCCGACCGACATAACTATTTCCTCAGTGACGACTCTCGCGCGCGGTGACACAGTGTTCCACGGGGTGAGAATAAACCGGATACCGACGCAGTTGGATCCATGGACGGGGACCGAGCGGGCGACGGCGACGGGCCGGGCACGGCGGCCGGGCTCGGCGAGGGCGAATCGACCGGACGAAACGGAGCGGCTGCGGCCGAGGGCGACGAAGCGACGCCGGAGGCGGAGGTGGACGCGACCGCCGACCGAGCCGATACCGACCCCGCGGCGGAGGGGAACTCGCGCGAACCGGCCGCCGGCCGGTCCGCGACGAGCGCCGCGGACCAGCCGAGCCGCGCGTCGCGGGCCGTCGCGACCGCGCGGACGGCGGCGGACGAACTGGCGGCGTGGGACCCCGACGACGTCGACGCCCTCGTCCGGTCGGTCGGCGAGCGGCTGGCCGACAGGGAGACGGTCAGCCGCCTCGCGCGGTCGGCGGCCAACGAGACCGGGCGGGGGCACCCGGGAACGAAGGCCGAGAAGGCGGCGACCGCGCTCGACGCCGCCCGGCGGACGCTGCGGGACGCGCCGACCGCCGGCGTGGTCGACCGCGACGGGGCGGCGGGCACGGTGACTGTCGCCGGGCCGACGGGCGTCGTCGGCGCGGCGGTCCCCGCGACGCACGCGGTGGTGATGCCCGCAGTCCTCTCGCTGTACGGGCTCGCCGCCCGGAACGCGGTCGTCTTTGCGCCCTCGCCGTCGACCGTGGAGACGTGTGACGTCGTCGTCGAGACCGTCCGCCGCGCGCTCGCCGACGCGGGCGCGCCGACCGGCGCGGTGTCGATGCTGCCCGCGCCGGCGGCGAAGCCCGAGACCGACGCGCTGTTCGAGCGGGCCGACCTCGTCGTCGCGGCCGGCTCCGAGGCGACGGTCGCCGCGGGGCAGCGCTGCGGGACGCCGAACGTCGCCACCAGCGCCGACGGCGTCGTCTCCGTCGCGGACGGCTCGGTCCCGGCCGAGGCCGTGGCGACGCGGGTGGCGGTCGGGGCGACCTACGACTTCGGCGCCCACCCCGCGGGCGACGCCGCGGTCGTCACGGTGTCCCCGGCGGTCGACCGGCTGCGTTCCGCGCTCGAATCGGAGGGCGGGTACGTCCTCGACGCGGCCGAGCGCGACCGGCTCCGCGCGCTCCTCGACGAGGACGAAACGGACGAAAACGCCGAGGCGGACCCCCGCGGGAACTCGCCGCGCTGGCTGGCGGCCGCGCTCGACCTCCCGAGCGCGGCCCGCGAGGCGGCGTTCCTCGTCGCCGAGCCCGACGGCGCCGACGACCGGCTCGCCGCGCTGCCGGGGATCCCCGCGGTCGCGGTCCACGGGCGGAGCGGGTTCGACGCCGCGACCGCGCTCGCGGCCGAGATCGGCTCGCCCCACGCCGCGGCGGTCCACACCACCCAACAGCGCCGCGCCCGCAGGGTCGCGGAGCGCCTCGCTCCCGGCCGGTTGGTCGTCAATCAGCCGGGGATCGCGGCGACGGGCGCGCGTTCGAACGGGTTCGAGGCGGCGCCGGTGCTGGGCGGCGGGACCGCCGAGGGGAGCCAGCTCTGTGGGGGGCTCACGCCGGGCCGCCTCGCGCAGACGACGACCGTCGCCGCGACGAGCGTCGTCGACGAGGAGCCCCACCGGAACGGCGCGGGCGACACGCTTCGGGGTCCCTGAATCTGGACGTTCGGGCCCGAACCCGAGCGATCAGAGTTCGATCCGGTCGACGATCGAGCCGTTCCCGTCGTTCCCGTCGCTGTGGGTGTTGATCGCGACGGTGCGGATCCGGTCTTCGAGCAGCGACCCCTCGATCTTCGCCTTCAGCAGCGAGTCGACCTGGTAGACGCCGGCGGCGTTGTTCATCCGGATCACGACCTGAACCGGCGTCTCGTCGCCCTCGCGGAGCGAGACGCGCTCTATCGCCTGCGAGGAGACGGTGTTGATCCCGCGGCCGCCCTCCTCGTAGGGGACGCGCGAGCGCCCGCGTTCCATGTCGAGGCCGTCCGCGATCCGGACGACGCCGGCCTCCAGCGTGAGCGGCTGCTCCTCCGTGTGATGGCATAAGATCGCGTGGAGCACCTCGGCCTTGATCCGGACCTGATCGGCCACGCCGTAGAAGGAGGGCAGCAGGTCGTCCAGGAGGTCCGCCGCCAGGGGGATCGAGTAGTACGGGTGGTCGTGGCGGTGGACGACGTGGCCGATGTCGTGGAGCGTCGCGGCCAGCGCGACGATCACCGGCTCGTCGGCCTCCTCTAACCCCTGCTGGCGGGCGCCGTTGAACTCGACGCCGCCGGACTTGAGCAGGTCGTACAGCCGGAGCGCGCGGTCGCGGACGATCTCGACGTGCTTGGACCCGTGGTCGTTGTACCCCTTCCGCGCGACCGGGTTGACGTTCTGCGCCTCCAGGTAGGCGACGACCTCCTCGTCGGATTCGAGCCGCGCGAGGACTTCGTTGAGCCGCTCGTCGGGAAACGCGTGGTCGGCGTCCGGGTCGTACTCGTGGCGGCCGGCGTCGGTGTCGGCACCGAGGTCGACGTCCGCGTCCTCGACCGCTCCCGCGGTCGGGTCGGGCGCGTCTTCCGCGGTCGGGTCGGGGACTTCATCGTCGTCCGTCGGATCGGGCGCGTCGTCGGCAGGGTCGCTCATGCGTCCTCCAGAGTCGCCCGCCCGGGATAAATGTGCGAGCCGCGCGGTTCCGGTGTCCGGACCGCCGCGGTCTCGTCGGCCGAACCGCGACGGAGCCTGCCGGCGCCCCGACCGCTTATCCGGCCGCCCGCTGTGGCATCGCGCATGGCGTTCGATCCCGACCGCGTCTCGACGGTGACGTTCGACTCGTACAGCACGCTCGTGGACGTGGAGGCCGCCGAGGCGGCGCTCGCGGACCGAGTCGCGGACCCCGAGCCGGTGTCGCGGCTCTGGCGGTCGCGGTCGCTGGCGTACACGTTCGTGGCGAACGCGGTCGACGCGTACCAGCCGTTCTACGAGATGAACCGCGACGCGCTGACGTACGCGCTCGACGCGCACGGCGTCGAACTCCCGGACGCGGAGCGCGACGAGATCCTCGCGGTGTACCACGAGCTGGAGGTGTTCGACGACGTGCGCGACGCGATCGGTCGGCTCCGCGACGCCGGGTACGACTGTTACGTCCTCTCGAACGGCGACCCCGAGATGCTCGCCTCGCTCGTCGACCACGCCGACATCGCGGACCTCGTCGAGGACGCGATCAGCGCCGACGAGGTGGAGACGTTCAAGCCGGCCGCCGAGCTCTACCGCCACGGCGCGGCCCGGACCGGGACGCCGGTCGACGAGGTGGTCCACGCGACCGCCGGCTGGTTCGACGTGTTGGGCGCGCGCCACGCCGGGATGCAGGCCGCGTGGGTCGACCGGAAGGGGACGCCGTGGGAGCCGTTCGGCGGCGACCCGGACCTCACGGTCGAGACGCTCCACGAGCTCGCGGACCGGCTCGGGGCGTGACTGCGCCGCACACGCGAGGACCCCGCGTGGCGGCCCGGCGACCGATCGCCGCGGCAGTTTCGACCCGAGGCACAACGTATAAGCGCGCGTCGGTTCCATATGCCGGTGTGATTCGCTCCGCGTCCGCACGCGGCCAGCAGTCGACGCCAGCGACGCGGCTCTTCTCGAAAAAACGCGCGTGAACCGTCCGCCGGCGGGAGTGGCGACCCCGTCCCGGACGACCCTCGACTCGCGCGCATCGGCCCGTTCACCGACCCGAACCCACCGCAGCACCCATGACGGACACCACCACCACGACCCCATACACGACGGAACAGCCAGACGGCGACGCGACCGACGCCCCCTTCGAGGGCGTCTACCCGGCGATGACGACCCCGTTCACCGACGACGGCGCGGTCGACCACGACCAGCTCGCCGACAACGCCCGCTACCTCGAACGCGCCGGCGTCGACGGCGTCGTCCCCGTCGGCTCGACGGGCGAGTCGGCCACGATGAGCCACGACGAACACGTCGCGGTGATCGAGACGGTCCGCGACGCCTTGGACGACATCCCCGTCATCGCGGGCACCGGCTCGAACAACACCGCGGAGGCGCTGTCGCTGTCGCGGCGCGCGGCCGACGCCGGCGCCGACGGCCTGCTGCTCATCTCGCCGTACTACAACAAGCCCGAGCCCGCCGGCTTCCTCGAACACTATCGGACCATCGCCGACGAGGTCGACCTCCCGCAGATCGTCTACAACGTGCCGAGCCGCACGGGGCAGTCGATCCCGGTCGACGTCACCGTCGAGCTCGCCGAACACCCGAACATCCGAGGGTACAAGGCGGCCTCCGGCGACCTGAACCTGATAAGCGAGGTGATCGAGCGCACCCGAGAGGAGTCGTTCGCGGTGCTGTCGGGCGACGACGGCCTCACGCTGCCGGTCCTCTCGATCGGCGGGACGGGGACGATCAGCGTGGTCGCCAACGTCGAGCCCGAGCGGACCTGCGCGATGGTCGGCGCCGCGCTCTCGGGCGACTACGGTCGCGCGCGGACGCTCCACCACGAGCTGTCGCCGCTCGTCCGCGAGCTGTTCGCCGAGACGAACCCGATCCCGGTGAAGGAGGCGATGCACATCCGCGGGCGCGGCGGGCCCCGCGTCCGGTCGCCGCTCTCGCGGCTCTCCGAGGAGCGACGCGACGCGCTCCGCGAGCTGCTGGCCGCGTACGACGAGCGCGCGGCGGGGGCGCTCGACCCGACGGATCTCGGCTCGGCGGCGACGGAGGGCGCCGAATGAGCGACGCGAGCGACTCGGCCGACGCCGACCTCCGGATCGCCGTCACCGGCGCGGGCGGCCGCATGGGCCGCGAAGTGATCGAGGCCGCGGCCGACCGCGAGGGCGTCGCCGTCGCGGTCGCGGTCAACCGCACCGCGACCGACCCCGTGGCGGGCGTCCCGGTCGCCGACGCCGACGACCTCGACGACCTGCTCGCGAGCGAGGACCCGGACGTCCTCGTCGACTTCACCGGCCCCGAGTCGGCGGTCGCGTACGCCGAGGCGTGCGCCGACGCGGGCGTCGCGCTCGTCACCGGGACGACCGGCTTCGCGGAGTCGCAGATCGACAGTCTCCGGGCCGCGAGCGAGGCGGTGCCCGTGCTCAAGGCGTCGAACTTCGCGCGCGGCGTGGCCGCGCTGCGCCGGGCGGTCCGCGAGGCCGCCGCGGCGCTCCCCGGCTACGACGTGGAGCTGACGGAGACGCACCACAACGCGAAGCGCGACGCCCCCTCGGGCACCGCAAAGTCGATCCTCGACGACGTGGAGGACGCCCGCGACGACCTCGACGAGCGCGTCCACGGCCGCGAGGGCGACGCCCCCCGGAGCCCGGGCGAGGTCGGCGTCCACGCCCGCCGCGCGGGCGACGTGACCGGCGAGCACGAGGTCCTGCTGGCCGGAAACCGCGAGACGCTCGAACTCACGCACCGCGCCGGCGACCGCGGGGTGTTCGCCGAGGGCGCGCTCGACGCCGCCGCGTGGCTCGCCGGCCGCGATCCGGGCTGGTACGGGTTCGGCGACGTGTTGGACGGCGACGAGGCCCGGGACGGCGATGAATAACTGCGGGGAATCAGTATATCGACGAGTAAATACCGACACTCATCCATACACTACCCAATGAGCCTCGAAGCCGACGTAGCCGACCTCTGGAACCGCTATCAGGACGGACTGACCGCCGCGGACGCGACCGACGCCGACGCGGCCGTCGTCGACGAGTTCCTCGCCGCCTTAGAGGCCGGCGAAGTCCGCGCCGCCGAGAAGACCGGCGACGACGTCACCTCGTGGGAGGCCAACGAGTGGGTCAAGCGGGGCATCCTGCTCAACTTCGGCCTGCGCGAGACCGAGGCGCGCGAGTACGGCGGCGTCACCTACCACGACGTGCTCCCGCTGCGCGACACCGACGACCTCGCGGAGCGCGGCACCCGGAACACGCCGGACGGGACCGCGATCCGCCGCGGCGCGTACCTCGGCAGCGACTGTATCATGATGAGTCCCTCGTTCGTCAACATGGGCGCGTACGTTGGCGACGGCACCCTCGTCGACTCCTGTGACACCGTCGGCTCCTGCGCGCAGCTCGGCGAGAACGTCAAGCTCGGCGCCAACACGCTGATCGGCGGCGTCCTCGAACCCGTCGAGGACGCGCCCGTGATCGTCGAGGACGGCGTCTCGCTCGGCGCCGGCTGCCGGGTCACGTCGGGCTTCCGCGTCGGCGAGAACTCGATCGTCGGCGAGAACACGCTCCTGACGCCGCGGATTCCGGTCTACGACCTCGTCGAGGAGGAAGTGATCTACGGCCACCTCCCGGCCGAGCGCCGCGCGTTCACCCGGATGGTCGAGTCGTCCGTCGGCGACCACGAACTCTTCGAGGGCGGCGCGTACAAGCCCGCCGTCGTGGCGACGCACGTCGAGGAGGACACCCTCGAAGCGACGCGGCGGGAGGACGCGCTCCGCGAATGAGCGACCGCGACGCGGGCGCAGCGGCCGCGCTGGAAAATCCACCGGCCCGCCGCGTGAGCGACTGGGACGCCGAGCGCCTCCGCGGGCTCGCGGACGCCCACGAGACCCCCCTGTACGTCCAGGACCTCGACCGCGTCCGCGAGAACTGCGAACGGTTGCTCGCGGCGTTCCCCGACGCGGACGTGCGGTACGCCGTAAAGGCGCACACCGGGCGACGCGTCCTCGAATCGGTCCGCGACGCCGGCCTCGACGCCGAGTGCGCCTCGGCGGGCGAGGTAGACCGCGCGCTCGCGGCCGGCTTCGACGGTTCGCGGCTCCACTACACCGCGGTCAACCCGCCCGCCCGCGACCTCGACTACGTCGTCGGCGTCGCCGAGGCGGAACCGGAGCTCACGGTCACCGTCGGCGCGGTCGACACCCTCGACCGCCTCGCGGAGCGCGGCTACGACGGCCGGGTCTGCGTCCGCGTGAACCCCGGCGTCGGCGCGGGCCACCACGAGAAGGTCACCACCGGGGGCGCCGCGAAGTTCGGGATCCCGTACGACCGCGCCGCCGAGGCGGCCCGAGCGGCGGCCGAGCGGTTCGACGTGGTCGGGATCCACGCCCACGCCGGCTCCGGCATCGACCCGGACCAGCTGGACAGCCACCGCGAGCTCGTCGCGCGAATGGGGGAGCTGGCCCGCGACCTCGCGGACCCGGACGGCGAGGACTCCGACGCGGCCGCGGACGTCGCCCCCGTCGACCTCGAATACGTCGACGTCGGCGGCGGGTTCGGCGTCCCCTACGAGGAGGACGCCCCGGCGCTCGACCTGTCGGCCGTCGCCGACGCGACGCGCGAGGCGGTCGCGCCGCTGCCAGCGGGCGTCGACCTCGCGATCGAACCCGGACGCTACGTCGTCGCCGACGCGGGCGTCCTCCTGACGCGGGTGAACACCGTGAAGGAGACGCCGGACGAGACGGTCGTCGGCGTCGACGCGGGGATGACGGACCTCCTCCGCCCGGCGATGTACGACGCCTACCACCCGGTCCGCAACCTCGGCGGCGGGCGGGAGCGCGACGGGAGCGACGCCCCGGCCCCCGACGACCGGCCGGCAACCCCTGTCACCGTCGCCGGACCTATCTGTGAGACCGGCGATACCCTCTGTAGAGACCGAGCGCTCGCCGACCCGAACCGCGGGGACCTCCTCGCGGTCGGCGTCGCGGGCGCGTACGGATACGAGATGGCGAGCCAATACAACTCACGACCGCGGCCCGCGGAGGTCGCGCTCGACGACGGAACCGCGGCGGTCGCCCGACGCAGAGAGACGATCGGCGACCTGACGACGGTCGAGCGGGAGGCGGGTCGCGGCCGAACCGACCGACCGGAGGGCGACCGATGAGTACCCACGCCGTCCCGGTCGAGAAGTACCACGGCACGGGCAACGACTTCCTCGTCGTCGACGCGGCCGCCGAGAACGTCGGCGACCGCGCGGCGTTCGCGCGGGCGCACTGCGACCGGGAGACGGGCGTCGACGGGCGTGACTTCGGCGTCGACGCCGCCGCGGACCGCGCCGCGCCCGCCGACGCCGCGGACCGTGCCGCGCCCGCCGCCGCCGCGGACCGCGCCGCGCCCGCCGACTCCCGGGACGCGGGCGGGCGACGCGGTGCCGACGGCGTCCTCTTTGTAAGCGTCGAGGAGCGGTTCGACCCGACCCGCGTCGTGATGACGCTGGTCCAGCCGGACGGCTCCACCGCGACGATGTGCGGCAACGGCGCCCGCGTCGTCGCGCGGTGGGCCCACGACCGGACCGGCGACCGCGAGTTCATGATCGACACGCAGGCCGGCACCCGCCGGGCGACCGTGAGCGCGGACGGGAGCGCCGCCACCATCGAGATGGGCGAGCCGACGTTCGACCCCCGGCGCGTCCCGGTCGCCCGCGAGGGCGCGCTCGCGGACGAACCGCTGGTCGACGAACCCGTGGAAGGGCTGACCGTCACCGCGGTCAACACCGGCGTCCCGCACGCGGTGGCGTTCGTCGACGGCGGCCGCGAAGATCCCGACGGCATCGACGCGGTCGACCTCGACGCGGTCGCGCCGCCGGTCCGCCACGCCGACGTCTTCCCCGAGGGCGCGAACGTGAACCTCGCGGCGGTCGTCGACGACGGCTCCGGGGACGGGCCCGCGGTCCTCGACCAGCGAACCTTCGAGCGCGGCGTCGAGGGCGAGACGCGCTCCTGTGGCACCGGCGCGGTCGCGGTCGTCGCGGCGGCCCGCCGGCTGGAACTGATCGACGGCGACGAGGCGGTGAGCCGCCCGCCCGGCGGGGAACTGGCGATCACCGTTCCCGACCGCGGCCACGCCACGCTGACCGGCCCCGTCGCCCACGAGTTCCCGGGGACGCTCCCCGCAGACCCGCGATGACCGGGGAGAGCGAACCCGACCCGGGGCGCGGCTCCGACTTCGACCCCGTCTCCTTCCTCGACGACGCGGTCCGGATCCCCTCCCACGAGTCGGTCGACGAGATGCGCGAGTTCGTCGTCGAGACCCTCGCCGACCGCGGCGCCGACCCCGGGGTCGTCGCCGACGGCTGCGTCCTCGCGGAGAAGCGCTCGCCGGCGCCCGAGGCGGGGCCGCACCTCGTGTTGAACACCCACCTCGACACGGTGACGCCGCACGTCCCGTTCGAGCGGGGCGCGGCGACCGAGGACGAGCGGGGAACCTCGGCGTCGACCGTCGACGGCCCGGAGGAAGTGATCCGCGGACGCGGCGCCTGCGACGCGAAGGGGCCGCTCGCGGCGCTGCTGTCGGGATTCCTCACCGCCGACCCCGACCGCGGGCGGCTCACGCTCGTGCTCACCCCCGACGAGGAGGAGCTCTCGCTCGGCGCGGCGGCGCTGACGGGGCGGCTCCCGGGGACGGAGGACCGGCTCGACGGCGACCTGTACCTGGTCGGAGAGCCGACCGGCCTCGACGCGTGTACCGCGGCGAAGGGGCGGTTTCAGGCGACGGTGGAGCTGTCGGGGACCGCCGCGCACGCCGCGGAGTTCGCCGGCGCGAACGCGGTCGCGGCCGCCGAGGACGCGCTCGGGGCGATCCGGACGTTCGACGACGGGGGCGACGCCCACCCGCAGCTGGGCCCGCCGAAGCTCACGCCCACCGTCATCGAGGGCGGCGCGGCGACGAACCAGGTGCCGGCGGACTGCGCGATCACCGTCGACCGGCGGAGCGTCCCGCCGGAGACGGCCGAGGGGTTCCGGTCGTCGCTCGCGGACGCGGTGCGGGCGTCGCTCTCCGGCGGCACGGACGACGTCGGCGACGTCGGCGAGGGTCGCGACGGCGTCGACGGCGCTGTCTCGCTCACCGACCGCGAGTCGCCGTTCCTGGAGGCGTTCGCGACGGACCCTGACCACGAACTCGTCCGGACCGTGGCGGCCGCGGCGCGCGAGGCGGGTGACGCGGTCGGCCTTCCGGGCGGACGCGGCGGCGACGCCCGCCCGTTCGGCGCCGCGACGGAGGCCTCCTACTTCGCACCGGCGCCGACGGTCGTCTTCGGACCCGGCGACCTCGCCGACGAGGCGGGCGCGGTCGCGCACGCCGAGCGGGAGTACGTGCGGGTGCGCGAGGTCGAGGCGGCCGCGACGGCGGTCGAGCGAACCGTCGCTTCGCTGCTCGGCGACGAGTAGCGGGACGCCGCAGACGCGCGACCGACTACAGCAGGAAGGTGTCCTCCTCCTCGGCGAGGTCGACGAAGTCGTCGGCGGCCTCGATCAGCTCGTCGGCGGCCGAGTTGCCGAACCCCATCGCCTCCACGCGGACCCCCTCGTGGCGGAGGTGCGAGCAGAGCCGGGCGAAGTCGCCGTCGCCGGTGCAGAGGACGACGGTGTCGACGTGGCTCGCCAAGGAGACGGCGTCGAGGCTCATCCCGAGGTCCCAGTCGGCCTTCTTCGAGCCGTCGGCGAACGTCTTGATCTCCTTGATCTTCGTCTCGAAGCCGATGTCGCGGAGCGCCTCGAAGAAGCTCTCCTCCTCGGGCGAGTCGGCGCGGATCACGTACGCGATGGCGCGGACGAGCGACCGGTCCGCGACGGCCTCGTCGAGCAGGCCGGAGTAGTCGATGTTCCGCGAGTAGACGCTCTGCGCGGAGTGGTACAGGTTCTGCGAGTCCGCCAGCACGGCGACGCGCTGGTCCGGGTGAATCTCGCTCATGCGTCCCCCTTCACCCCCCGCCGTTAGGGGCTTTGGGATCCGCGCGACCGCGATTACGGTGTTTGCCGCGGCCGTGGTAGCCGCGACGACCACCATGGTTTATGTCAGGCGCTGGTGACCGTGGCCCATGGACGAAAAGCGGTTCGTCGTCGCCCTCTTCGGCCTCGCGGTCGCGGTCGTCGCCGGCTACGTGGCCTATCGGTTCGTCGCCCCGCTCACCGTCGCGGTCTTCCTCTACTACTCGACGCGGCGGTTCTACCACCGGCTCGAACGCTTCCGGCTGCCGGCCCGGATCCGCGCGGTCGTGTCGCTGTCGGTCATCGGCGTCCCGCTCATCGGCCTCGTGAGCTACACGCTGGTGCTGCTGATCTTGGAGGCGCGGCGGTTCATCGAGACGTACCCGGTGGCCGACACCATCGGCGCGGAGAACTCGGTGATCGGCGACCTCGCGGAGCTGTCGAACCCGACGATGGACGAGCTGCTCGCGGCGTACCGCTCCGGCCAGTTCGACCCCCTCATCGAGCTCGTCTCCGAGCAGGCGTCGCTGCTGGCGAGCACGCTGTCGGGGCTCGCCCTGAACCTGCTCATCACCGTCGTCGTCACGTACTACCTGCTGATCGACGGCTCCAAGTTCCACGACTGGCTGCTCACCTTCGACGACGACGCGGTCGTCCGCGAGTACCTCGAGACCGCGGACGACGAGCTGGAGGCGGTGCTGTACGGTAACCTGCTCAACGTCATCGCCATCTCGATCATCGCCGTCGTCACTTACCTCGCGTACAACGCGATCGCTCCCGCCGCGGTCGAGATCCCGTATCCGACGCTCGCGGGCGCGCTCACCGGCGTCGCCAGCCTGATCCCCGTGATCGGGATGAAGATCGTCTACATCCCGATCGCGGCGGCGATGTCGATACCGATCGCGCTCGACGGTGACCTCTCGCTGCTCGCCTACGTCGCCGGGTTCCTCGCCGTCGCGGCCGTGGTCGTCGACACCATCCCGGACATCGTCCTCCGGCCGTACTTCAGCGGCAAGACGACCCACGTCGGCCTGCTCATGCTGGCGTACATCTTCGGTCCGGTCGTGTTCGGCTTCCACGGGCTGTTCCTCGCGCCGATCATCCTCGTGCTGGCGCTGACGTTCGCGGACACCGCGCTGTTGCGCCTGCTCGGCGTCGAGCCGGATCCGGGGCCGGAGATCCCCGCAGATCAGCGCCGGATCGACGAGTTCTGAGCCGTCGCGGGCACCCGGTTCCGTTCGCAGGCGGAGCGCCCGACGGCTCGGCCGCAATTCGCGCCGAGCCGAAGTCATATATCCCCGGTCGACGACCGCCCCACGTATGCGACTACACGTTATCGGCCTCGGCGGGGCCGGGGGGAGGATCGCCGACCGCCTCGCCGCCGACCACGGCGACGACCCGTTCCTCGCGGGCGTCCACGCCTTCGACACCGATATGGACGCGCTCGGGGAACTGGACGCGCTCGGCGAGGAGCGTCGGTACCGGTTCGGCGACGCCGCGGGCGGGGACGGGCTCGAAGGCGACCTCCACGCTGGCCGCCGCCTCGGCGACGCGCACGCGAGCGAGCTCGGCCGGGCCATGGACGACCAGGCGCCGTCGATCGCCGAGGCGTTCCTTCTCGTCGTCGGCCTCGGCGGCGCGGCCGGCGCGGGCGCGGCCCCGGCGCTCGCCGCGGAGCTCTCGCGGCTCTACGACGCCCCCGTCTACGCCTTCGGGTTTCTCCCCACCCGCGACGAGGCGGAGGAACCGGACGACGACGGGCCGCGAAGCGCGTCCTCCGGGGGGGCGGGCGGCGCGGGGTCGGGCGCAGGAGCCGGCGACGAACCGGCGCCGCCGACGCCCCACCGCCCGCTGGCCGAGCGGAATGCCGCGCGGACCCTCGACGCGCTCTCGGACGAGTGCGCGGCGGTCTTCCCGTTCGACAACGGGGCGTGGCTCCGCCCGAGCGAGACGCTCGTCGGGGCCCGCGACCGGCTCAACGAGGTCGCCGTCGAGCGGGTCGCGGCGCTGTTCGGCGCCGGCGAAACGCCCGAGGGGACGGCGACGCCCCAGCAGGTGCTCGACGCGAGCGACGTCGCCCGCGCGGCGGGGGGCGACGGCGAGATCGCGGCGATCGGGCACGCGACGCAGGCGGTGGACCCCCCCGATTCGGGCTCGAAGTTCGGACTCGGGCTGTTCGGGTCCTCGGAGCCGGCCGAGATCGACACGAGCGCGGCCGTGTCGGCGATAGAGACGGTCATCCGGAAGGCGGCCCGCGGGAAGAACACGGTCGCAGTCCCCGAGGGGCGCGCCGATCGGACCCTGCTCGTGGTCGGCGGTCCGCCCGCGTGGCTCAACCGCGAAGCGATCGCCGACGGGCGGCGCTGGCTCGCCGAGGAGACCGGCTCGGACGCGATTTTAAGCGGCGACGCGCCGGTTCCCGACGGCGAGGCGGTGTTCGCGGTCGTGGTCCGCTCAGGGATCGACGAGCCGGAGCGGATCCGCGAGATCCGCGAGACGATCGGGTGACTGGCGCGTTGCCGCTGCGAGCCGGCGGTCGATCCCCGCTCGCCGACCCGAACCGGTTAACCGGATGGCGCGCCCACTGAGACCGTGACGACGCAGGAAGCCCTCGGGATCGACGTCGACGTGCGCGACGCCGCGGCGGTCGCGGAGCAGCGCGACGAGCTCGTCGCCGCCGTGCGCGACCACGCGGGGCGGATCGCCTACCAGCTCGCGCGGCTCCAGGGCGGCGACTACGGCCGCGAGACGCTGTCGACGCCCGGCGGGGAGTGGACGGTGAAACACGAGGCGGGCGAGCTGGAGTTCCTGCTGTTCTCGCCGAAATCGGGCTCCGACACGTACGTCATCTCGACGAAGCAGCCGCCGGAGCCGGCGGCGCTCGCGACCGCGCTCGACGACTACGCGGCGTTCGTGGCGGCGTGGAACGACCACGTCGACTCGCTGTCCGGCGTCCTCGACGGCGTGAGCGCCGAGTTCCCCGACCCGGCGACCACGGAGGGGGTGGTGGCCGAGCGCGACCGCGTCCTCGATGGGATCCGCGACACCTGCGCGGTCATCGCCGGCGAGATCCACCGGTACGAGGGGGACGACTACGGGACGTTCACCGCGCGCGTCGAGGGCGACCGCTGGGAGCTGAAGTACGACGAGGGGGCGGTGTCGTACCTCCGTGTCGGCGGCTCCGGCGGCCTCTACCTCCTCTCGCAGTACGGCGCCCCCTCCGCGGCCGACGTCCGGGAGTACGCCGACCGGTTCCGCGGGTTCGTGGAGGCGTACAACGAGTTCGTCGAGGAGTTGGAGAGCGACCTCGAACGGATATCGGTCTGACTCGCCGGCGCGCGCTCGGCAGATCGATCCGTGTCCGTGCGTATTCGCCGGCTCGTTTGGCAATACTTATTCACTCCTGTCCAGTACCGACGCGTACATGTCGATCACCCTTCCGGGACCGACGCTCGGCGTCGTCGGCGGCGGGCAGCTGGGTCGGATGCTGTGCGAGGCGGCCGCGCCGCTCGGCGTCGACCTCGTCGTGTTGGACCCGACGCCCGACTGTCCGGCGGCGCCCGTCGCGGCCGACCAGATCGTCGCGGAGTTCGACGACGCCGACGCGATCGACGAGCTCGCGGCCCGCGTCGACGCCCTGACCTTCGAGATCGAACTCGCGGACCCCGAGATCCTCGCGGCCGCGAGCGCGGAGCACGGCGTGCCGGTCCACCCCGACCCGGCCACGCTGGAGACGATTCAGGACAAGCTGGTCCAGAAGGAGGCGCTCGCGGACGCCGGGATCCCCGTCCCCGAGTTCGTCGCGGTCGCGACCGCCGAGGGGCTCGAACGCGTCGTCGAGGAGTTCGGCGGCGTCATGCTGAAGGCCCGCGAGGGCGGCTACGACGGCCGCGGGAACGTCCCCATCGAGGCGCCGAACGAGGCCGCCGACGCGCTCGACGCGGTCGGCGGCGCGGCGATGGCCGAGGAGTTCCTCGACTTCGAGCGCGAGGTCGCCGTGATGGGACTCAAGGGTGCGGACGGCGAGACGCGGACCTACCCCGTCACGGAAACGGTCCACCGCGAGGAGATCCTCCGCGAGAGCGTCAGCCCTGCCCGCGCCGGCGACGCGATCGTCGCCGAGGCGGAATCGGTCGCGCGCGACGTGCTCGACGTCCTCGACGGCCGCGGCGTCTACGGGATCGAGCTGTTCGAGACGAAGGAGGGCGAGGTGCTGGTCAACGAGATCGCGCCCCGGCCTCACAACTCGGGTCACTGGACGATCGAGGGCGCGCGCACGTCGCAGTTCGAGAACCATATTCGGGCCGTCCTCGGCTGGCCGCTCGGTCCGACCGATCTCGTCGCGCCCGCGGTCACGGCGAACCTCCTCGGCGATGTCGACGAGACGCAGTCCGCGACGCTCCGTAACGTCGAGTCGGTCCTCAACGCGCCCGACGCCGACCTCCACTGGTACGGCAAAGACGACGTGTACCCGCTCCGGAAGATGGGGCACCTGACGGTGACGGAATGGGACGCGGACTCGCCGGGCGATGGCGAAACCGACCGCGACGCGCTGCTTTCGCGGGCCCGAGAGCTCCGCGACGGGCTGACGTTCCGGGATACGTAGTCGCGTCCCGGTCGGCGCTCACGAATTGCGGTCGATCCACGCGCAGAAGGCGTCGAAATCGTGCGCTCCCGCGTCGTCCGCGATGCCCCTGAGCGTTCCCTCCCGGAGTTCGTCGTGGAGCGGAACCGTGACGTGCCGTTTGTCCGTCTCGTTTGTCGGGTGTTCGTGGTAGAGCTGCGCGTGGTCGCCGGTAGTTCGTCGCCACTCGAATCCGCCGCGGTTGACGAGAACCTTCACGACCTCTCGTCCGGAGAACGTGCGCCTCGCCACGTTATTCGAGGACGTCGGGCGGATTCTCGTTCTCGGTCGCGTTCTCCTCGGGATCGATTCCGAGTTCTCGAAGCTCTTCGTCGGTCGGCTCGCGGCCGATCTCTCCCCGATGGAGCGCGACGGCCTCGTCGAGGTTCTCCAGCGCGTCGGACCGCGACTCCCCCTGCGTCGTGACGCCCGTCCCCACGTCTCGGACGATCCACCACCCTTCCTCTCGCCAGAGGCGGATCTCGCCGTCGTGGTCCGCTCCGTCGTCCGTCGAACTCGCCATTACCGTACAGTTCGGGCGATTCGGTTGATAAGGGTTGGGCAGAGAACGAACGCGACGGCCGAGCCGATACCGGTCGCCGCATCCGGGAGTTCCTTGTAGCCCTCCGCCGAACCATCGCCCATGACCACGGTGGACGACCTGATCGAGCGGCTCGAAGCGGAAGCGGCGGCCGACGCGGACCCGGCGACCACCCCGGACGTCGGGATCATCATGGGCTCGGACTCGGACCTCCCCGTCATGGAGGACGCCTACGACGCGCTCGACGAGCTCGGCTTCGCGGAGCAGACCGACTTCGGCGAGGCGCCGGACGCGCGGTTCACCTACGAGAGCTACGTCGTCTCCGCGCACCGTACGCCGGAGCTCATGTACGCGTACGGGGAGACGGCGACGAACCGCGGGCTGGACGTGATAATTGCCGGCGCGGGCGGGAAATCCGCCGACCTGCCGAACATGACCGCGTCGATCGCCTACCCGGTGCCCGTCATCGGCGTGCCGGTTCAGGAGAAGTCGGTCGACTCCGTCATTGGGATGCCAACGGGCGCGCCGATCGTCGCCGTCGACGCCGGGAAGTCGTACAACGCGGCGCTGTCGGCGGCACAGGTGCTCGCGCGCGAACACGACGAGCTCGAGGAGCGGCTGGTCGAACTCCACGACGAGCAGAAGGCGGGCGTCGCGGACGTCTCCGCCGATCTTCACGATCTGGGTCTCGACGGGTTCCGGAATCGGTGAGGAGCGACCGGCGTGGTGGCCGCGTCCGAATACGCGACCGTTCGTTTATAAATAGTGCCGTACTGGGATGCGGTAGACTCTTAAAAACTCTCAGTCGCTCAGCGTTACGCCGGTGACGGTAGATCGGTCAAGAACATCTCCAAGGCCCCAGTCGCTCGTTTATAAATGGTAAACCGAAGATCAACGGCGAACACCGCCAAAGCCTCAGCCGTTTGCTTATAAATGGTAAACCGAAGATCAACGGCGAACACCGCCAAAGCCTCAGCCGCTCATTTATAAATAGCTGACAGTAGATCGACGGTGAACGCCTCCAAAGCCCCAGCCGCGAGGACTCGCGCGGCTTGCTGTCGTTCGAAAGGCGCAGAGCGCCTTTCGTGATGACGAGAGAGCAAAGCTCTCTCGAACCACGCTCCTTACTCAGTCGCTTCGCTCCTTCGCTGCGGTGCTTACTGCGCCGTGCTTCGTCCTCGCGACTGCCCCTTTGAGTCCCGCCCCACCCAGCACCGCAACCTCACACCTCCCCAGCCTCGTCGGTGGTCCTCCGCTTCGCTCCGGACCACCGACTCCCTCGCGCGTGCTGACTCGCGGCCGCCGGTGGCGGCCGCTCGCAGGCACGCGCCACCGCGTAATTACTTATAAACGGAGACCGGCTCGTTCCCCGTCGAGTCGCTGCGCCTCCATCGACTCGCACGCGGTTTCGGATCGAGTGTTCTCACTCTCTTCGCCGGCGCTTCGACCGCGAACGGGAGATACCGGCCCGCACGCCCGCGGACGCACAAGACTCAACGCTTATGAGGGGGCGGTCCAAACCCCAGCACGTTACGGAGACCTATATGAGCGATTGGATAGCGATTGGCGCCTTGGCGGTCGTCGGCCTGCTCATCCCGATAGCGATGATGACAGTGTCGGCGTTGCTCCGTCCGAGCGTGCCTGAGACCGGTAAAAGTACCACCTACGAGTCCGGCGAGACCCCGACGGGCGGGACGCGGATCCGGTTCAACATCCAGTACTACATGGTCGCGCTGTTGTTCGTCGTGTTCGACATCGAGACCGTGTTGCTGTTCCCGTGGGCGGTCATCTACCGCCCGGCCGTCCAGGCCGGCGTGCCGATGGCCGACCTGCTGTGGCCGATGTTGGCCTTCGTCGGGATCCTCGCGGTTGGACTCGTCTGGGCGTGGCGGTCGGGGGCGATCAGCTGGGCCCGCAGCCCCCGCGCGACCAGCAGAAAGACGACGGAGGACATCAACTAATGAGCAGCGATCAACCGTTTATCACCGACGATTCGCAAGTCGTAACCGAGACCAGAGACGCCCGGATGACCGGGCAGGGAGACCGGTTCAACTCCCGGCTCCGGGAGGCGTTCGGCTCCTCGCCGTTCATCCTCACCAAGTTCGACAAGTTCCTGAACTGGTGTCGGGGCTCCTCGATGTTCATGCTGCAGTTCGGCATCGCCTGCTGCAGCATCGAGATGATGCACACCTACGCGGTGAAACACGACCTCGACCGCTTCGGGTCGGGCGTCCCCCGCGCCTCGCCGCGACAGGCCGACGTGATGATCGTCCCCGGGACGATCGTCTCGAAGTTCGCCCCGCGGATGAAGCGTGTCTACGACCAGATGCCCGAGCCGAAGTTCGTCGTGGGCATGGGCTCGTGCACCATCTCCGGCGGCCCGTTCCAGGAGGGGTACAACGTCATCAAGGGCGCCGAGGAGGTCATCCCGATCGACATCCACGTCCCCGGCTGCCCGCCCCGCCCCGAGGCGCTCGTCTACGGCGTCGTGAAGCTGCAGGAGCGCGTCGCCAACGGCGAGGCCTCGCCCGTGACGGTGAAGCCGTACGAGCTGGAGGAGTTCTCGGACCTCGAACGCGACGAACTCGTCGACAAGCTGGCCGACCAGATCGACGACGACGAGCTCGTCATGCGGTACAACTTCGCTGATTCGCCATGAGCCTCGAACGACCGGACACCGTCGACGACGGCGCCGTCGAGCAGACGCCGGACGAGCTGGAGGCGCTCCTCGGCGACCTCGTCGTCGACCGCGACGACCACCTGAACGCGCCCGGCTTCGTCATCCGGCCGGACACCGTTCAGGAGACGCTTCGGACCCTGAAAGAGCAGGCGGGGTACGACCACCTCTCCGTCGTCTCCGCACAGGAGTACGAGAACCGCTACGAGTCGATCTACCACCTGAAGAAGTACGACGACCCGACCCAGGAGGTCAGTATCGTCGTCCCCGCAGACAAGGACGACCCCGTCTCCGAGTCCGCCGAGCCCGTCTTCCGCACCGCCGACTGGCACGAGCGGGAGGCGTACGATCTGATCGGGATCGAGTACGACGACCACCCCGACCTGCGCCGGATACTGCTGCCGGAGACCTGGCAGGGCCACCCCCTGTCGATGGACTACGACAAGGACCGGCCGCAGATCGCCACGCTGCCGGAGCACGCGAACCCGCTGGAGGATCACCACAAGGACGCGGAGTCCGACACGATGTTCCTCAACATCGGGCCGCACCACCCGGCGACCCACGGCGTCTTACACCTGAAGACGGTCCTCGACGGCGAGCAGGTCGTCGACGTCGAGCCCGACATCGGCTACCTCCACCGCAGCGAGGAGCAGATGGCCCAGTCCGGCACGTACCGCCACCAGATCATGCCGTACCCGGACCGCTGGGACTACATCTCGGCGGGGCTGCTCAACGAGTGGGCGTACGCCCGCGCGGCCGAGGACCTCGCGGACATCGAGGTGCCGGAGTACGCACAGGTCATCCGCACGATGGGCGCGGAGATGTGCCGGATCGCCGCGCACATGCTCGCCTTGGCGACGTTCGCGCTCGACATCAACGGCGACTTCACGGCGACGTTCATGTACGCCATCAACGACCGCGAGCGCGTCCAGAACCTCCTCGAGGATCTGACGGGCCAGCGGCTGATGTTCAACTACTTCCGGCTCGGCGGCGTCGTCTGGGACCTGCCCGAGCCCCGCGAGGAGTTCTTCTCGGACACCCGCGACTTCCTCGACCAGCTCCCCGAGTCGATCGAGGAGTACCACAACCTGATCACCTCGAACGAGGTGTTCCAGATGCGGACGATCGACACCGGAATCCTCCCGCCGGACGTCGCGAAGAACTACGGCGCGACCGGGCCCGTCGCCCGCGGCTCGGGCGTCGACTACGACCTCCGCCGCGACGACCCGTACGGCTACTACGACGAGCTCGACTGGGACGTCGTCACCGAGGACGGCTGCGACAACTTCAGCCGCCTCCTCGTCCGGATGCGCGAGGTCGAGGAGTCCGCGAAGATCATCGAGCAGTGCGTCGACCTGCTCGAGGACTGGCCGGAAGACGAGCGGAACATCCAGGCGAACGTGCCGCGCACGCTCCGCCCGGACGACGACACGGAGATCTATCGCGCCGTCGAGGGCGCCAAGGGCGAGCTCGGTATTTACATCCGCGCGGACGGGACGGACAAGCCGGCCCGGTTCAAGATCCGGTCGCCGTGCTTCTCGAACCTCCAGACGCTGCCGGAGATGGCGAACGGGGAGTACATCCCCGACGTCATCGCCGCGCTCGGTAGCCTCGACGTCGTTCTCGGGGAGGTGGACCGCTGATGGGCACGGCGCCCGCGCAGCTGTTCCCCGAGTTCATCGTCGACACGCTCGGGCTCGACAGCGTCATCGGCGAGGTCGCGGCCTCGCTCGTCGCCGCGTTCGTCGTCGGCAACATCATCCTCGCGTTCACGGGCGTCGCGGGCCCGTGGGCGAAGCGGAAGATCACGGCCGCGTTCACCGACCGGATCGCGGTCGACCGGATCGGCCCCTACGGGCTCCTCATCATCCCGGCGGCCGCGGTCCAGCTCCTCGCGAAGGAGCTCATCATCCCGGAGGGCGTCGACCGCCCCTCGTGGGATATCGCGCCGATCCTCCTGCCGGCGTCGGCGCTGCTCGGCTTCTCCGTCATCCCGATGGGACAGCTCGGCCCGATCAACCTCCAGCTCGCGGACCCGGAGGTCGGGTTCGCGTTAGTGTTCGCGTTCGCGTCGATCGCGTCGATCTCGCTGGTGATGGCCGGCTACGCGTCGAACAACAAGTACTCGCTGCTCGGCGGGCTCCGCGCGGTCGCGCAGAACCTCGCGTACGAGATCCCGCTCATCGTCACGGCGATGTCGGTCGTGATCTTCGCCGGGACGCTCCAGATGAGCGGTATCGTCGGCGCGCAGACGGAGACGCTGGTGACGATCGCCGGGGTCTCGATCCCGTCGTGGTACGCGTTCGTCAACCCGTTCGCGTTCGTGCTGTTCCTCACGGCGAATATGGCCGAGATCGGACGGAACCCGTTCGACATCCCCGAGGCGCCGACGGAGATCGTCGCGGGGTACCAGACGGAGTACTCCTCGGCGTACTTCGTCCTCTTCTACCTCGGGGAGTTCGTCCACATCTTCCTCGGCGGAGCGATCCTCGCCGTGACGTTCCTCGGCGGGGCGTCCGGTCCGGGCCCGGAGAGCATCGGCTTCATCTGGTTCGTGGTGAAGATCTGGGGCTTCTTCCTGTTCACGCAGTGGGCCCGGGCGGCGCTGCCGCGCGTCCGTATCGACCAGCTGATCGAGATCGGCTGGAAGGGAATGCTGGTGCTGTCGTTCGCGAACCTGGTGCTCACGGCCGTAATCGTGGGGGTGATCGCCTGATATGATCGGACTCATGAAATCGATGGCGACGACGATGAAACACGCGCTGGACGGGTCGACGTTCACGGTGGAATACCCGGAGGACGCGCCCGAGGTGAGCCCGCGGTTCCGCGGGGTCCACAAGTTCAGCCAAGAGCGGTGTATCTGGTGTCGGCAGTGCGAGAACGTCTGTCCGAACGACACGATCCAGATCGTTCAGGACGACCAGCGCAACGGGGAGCAGTACAACCTCCACATCGGGCAGTGCATCTACTGCCGGCTCTGCGAGGAGGTCTGCCCCGTCGACGCCATCCTGCTGACGCAGAACTTCGAGTTCACCGCCGACACGAAGGACGACTTCGTGTTCAACAAAGAACAGCTCAAGAACGTCCCGTGGTACAAGGGAATCGACCCGCTGGAGTCCCGCAACCCCGATCGCGGCGCGTGGATCGGGGAGGGCGACGGCGAGGTCGACTACCAGTAGCGGGCACGTCTCGAAATCTTCAAAGGGGTTCTCATAGGAGACAAACACAATGGTTTATGCTACCATCGCGTTCGGGCTGTTCGCCGCGGTCACGCTGGCGTTCGCCCTCGGGGTCGTCCTTGCGCGCGACGTGTTCCACGCCGCGCTGCTTCTGGGCGGAGCCCTCACGAGCGTCGCGGTGCACTACGTGATGCTGCGGGCGGAGTTTATCGCCGCCATGCAGATCCTCGTCTACGTCGGCGGGGTCCTCATCCTGGTCACGTTCGCCGTGATGCTCACGCGATCGGACACGGAAACGGAGGTGAGTAGCGCGTGAGCAACGACGAGAGCCGCGGCTCGCGGATCGCACCCGCGATCGCCGTCGGCGGGCTTTTCGCGGTGTTGGCCGCGACGGTGAGCGGGGCGACGTTCGGCTTCGAGTCGGTCGGCTTCCCGGCCGACGCCTCGATCGTCCACAACATCGGGTACGCCCTCTTCAACCTCGCCGAGTACGAGCTCGGCTCGGTGCCGTCCGAGGGGTTCCTCGCGGCCTTCCTGATCGCCGCGGTCGCGCTCGACGTCGCGGTCGACGGCGCCGTCTACCTGGCGAAGCGCGAGGAGGACGACTCCATCGTCTCCGCGCTCGGCCAGGCGTTCACCGACGGGGGTGACCGCCGGTGACCGCCGTCGCCGCCTCGATCCCGCCGTCGTGGTACCTGCTGTTGGCGTCGGCCGTGTTCTGTATCGGGCTGTTCGGCGTCCTGACGCGGCGGAGCGCACTCTACTTCCTCATGAGCGTCGAGCTCATGATGAACGCGGCCAACATCAACTTCGTCGCGTTCGCGCTGTACTACGGCGACCTCACGGGGCAGGTGTTCGCGCTGTTCGTCATCGCGCTCGCCGCCGCGGAGGTCGCCATCGGCATCGGCATCATACTCGTGTTATACCGCAACTTCGGCACGACAGACGTGACTGTTCCCGCGGAGATGAGGTGGTAAGATGGTGAACGCATTCGCATACGTTCCGGCGATCGTACTCTTACCGTTCTTCTCGTTCCTGGTCGCGCTCGGCGCGGGCAGGTACCTCCCGAAGGGCGGCGCCTTCGGCGGCATCGCGGCGACGGCCGGCTCGTTCCTGCTGTCGATCTGGGTCGCCGCGACCGTCGCGGGCGGGCGGGCGTACAACGAGACGCTGTACCACTGGGCGAGCGAGGGCGGCGCCGGGATCGGTCCGACGGACGTCGAGCTCACGTTCGGCGTCCTGATCGACCCGCTGTCGGCGCTCATGCTGGTCATCGTGACGCTCGTGGCGCTGTTGGTCCACGTGTTCTCGCTCGGCTACATGAACGACGAGGGCGAGACGGGCCTGCCGCGCTACTACGCCGGGCTCGGCCTCTTCACGGCGTCGATGCTCGGCTTCGTCGTCGCCGACAACCTGCTGATGGCGTTCATGTTCTTCGAGCTGGTCGGGCTCTGCTCGTACCTGCTCATCGGCTTCCACTTCCGGGAGCCGGGACCGCCGTCGGCCGCGAAGAAGGCGTTCCTCGTCACCCGCTTCGGGGACTACTTCTTCCTCGTCGGCGTCGTCGCGGTGTTCGCCACCTTCGGCACGGCGCAGTTCGCGGGCCCCGAGTCGTTCCCGGCGCTGGCCGACGCGGCGCTCAACGGCTCCGGCGAGGTCGCGTGGACGCCCGGCGGCCTCGACCTCGGGACGTGGCTGACGGTCGTCGGCCTGCTCGTGTTGGGCGGCGTCGTCGGCAAGTCCGCGCAGTTCCCGCTTCACACGTGGCTCCCCGACGCGATGGAGGGCCCGACGCCCGTCTCCGCGCTCATCCACGCCGCGACGATGGTCGCGGCCGGCGTCTACCTCGTCGCGCGGATGTACGGCTTCTACGTGCTGACGCCGACGACGATGGCGGTCATCGCCTTCGTCGGCGGCTTCACCGCGCTGTTCGCGGCGACGATGGGCGTGGTGAAAGACGAGCTGAAGCAGGTGCTCGCGTACTCCACCATCTCGCAGTACGGCTACATGATGCTCGCGCTCGGCGCGGGCGGGTACGTGGCCGCCGTCTTCCACCTCACCACCCACGCGTTCTTCAAGGCGCTGCTGTTCCTCGGCGCCGGATCGGTCATCATCGCGATGCACCACAACGAGGACATGTGGGACATGGGCGGGCTCAAGTCGCGGCTGCCCGTCACCTACTACACGTTCCTCGCCGGCTCGCTCGCGCTCGCGGGCATCTTCCCGTTCGCCGGCTTCTGGTCGAAAGACGAGATCCTCTACGAGGCGCTCGTCCACGGCCTCAACGACCCGCTGCTGCTCGGCGGCTATCTGATGGGGCTGCTCGCGGTGCCCGTCACCGCGTTCTACACCTTCCGGATGGTGTTCTTAACGTTCCACGGCGAGCCCCGGAGCGACACCGCCCGCGACCCCGAGCCCGTCGGCTGGAACGTGAAGGGGCCGCTGACGGTCCTCGGCTCGCTCGCGGTCGTCACCGGCCTCATCAACATGGTGCCGGTCCAGAAGGTGCTCGGACTCGAGGGGATCGACCTGCTCCACCGCTGGCTCGACAACGAGTGGGGCGGCATCGAGGGGCTCTCCTCGCACCACTACGCCGACATCGGCCCGTACAGCAGCGCGTACCTCGTCGGCGGTGAGGTCGGCACCGTCCTCGTCGGCGCGGCCGTCTCGCTCGGCCTCGCGCTGCTCGGACTCGGACTCGCCTGGCGGCTCTACAACGTGGCGTCGCCGACGGAACACACCGCCAAACTCGGCGGGGTCAAAGACGTGCTGTACAACAACTACTACCTCGACGAACTGCAGGTCTGGCTCGCGTATCGGACGGAAGACGTCGCGGGCGGCGCGAACACCTTCGACCAGGGGATCATCGACGGCGTCGTGAACGGCGTCTCGTCGGTGAGCCTGACCGGCGGCGGCCGGATCCGGAAGCTCCAGTCGGGGGTCGTCTCGCAGTACGCCGCACTGCTCACCTTCGGACTGGTCGCGCTGTTGCTCGTGCTCGGCGCGACCGGGGGGTGGTTCCTGTGATACTCGAAGCGCTCATGGCGGCCGCGTTCGTCGGCGCGCTGACGGTGTTCCTCGCGCCCGACGAGTGGGCCGGTCGGCTGGCGTTCGCCATCAGCCTGATCCCGTTCGTCGGCAGCCTCTACCTCTGGTCCGGCTTCGAGGCCGGCGGCAACGCGCTGCTCGGCGGGGAGATCGCGTACGCGACGCGGATCGAGTGGCTCGAAGTGGGCGGTCGCAGCGTCTCGTGGTTCGTCGGGCTCGACGGGATCAGCCTCCCGCTGTTCGTGCTCACGACGTTCCTCGTGCCGCTGGCGATTCTCAGCGCGTGGACGCCCGTCGACACGCGGCAGAGCCAGTTCTACGGCCTCATGCTGTTCATGGAGGCGAACCTGCTCGGCGTGTTCGCCGCGCTCGACTTCTTCCTCTGGTTCGTCTTCTGGGAGGCCGTGCTGGTCCCGATGTACTTCCTCATCGGGATCTGGGGCGGTCCGCGCCGCAAGTACGCCGCGATCAAGTTCTTCGTCTACACGAACGCGGCGTCGCTTTTGATGTTCATCGGCTTCATGAGCCTCGTGTTCGCGCTGGGCGACTCCGTGTCGTCGTTCGCCCTGCCGGAGATCGCGCAGGCGATCGCAGCGGGCGACCTGGGAACGTGGTTCGGCATCCCGCCGGACCGGATCGCGATGGTCGCGTTCCTCGCGATGTTCCTCGGGTTCGCGGTGAAGGTCCCGATCGTCCCGTTCCACACGTGGCTGCCGGACGCCCACGTTCAGGCGCCGACGCCCGCGTCGGTGCTTTTGGCCGGCGTCCTCCTGAAGATGGGGACGTACGCGCTGCTCCGGTTCAACTTCACGATGCTCCCGGAGCAGGCGTCGATGCTCGCGGTCCCGATCGCCGCCATCGCCGTGGTTAGCGTCATCTACGGCGCGATGTTGGCGCTGGCACAGAAGGACCTCAAGCGGATCGTCGCCTACTCCTCCGTCTCCTCGATGGGCTACGTCATCCTCGGACTGGTCGTCTTCACCGAGTACGGGGTCGGCGGCGCGACGTTCCAGATGGTCGCGCACGGCCTCATCTCGGGGCTGATGTTCATGGCGGTCGGCGTCATCTACAACGCCACCCACACTCGGATGGTCGGCGACATGGCCGGGATGGCCGACCGGATGCCGGTCACCGTCGGCATCCTCGTCGCCGGCGCCTTCGGCTACATGGGACTGCCGCTGATGGCCGGCTTCGCCGGCGAGTTCTTCATCTTCGTCGGCTCGCTGTCCGCGCCGGCGCTCCCGTACGCGCCGCTGTTCACCGCGGCCGCGATGTTCGGTATCGTCATCGTCGCCGGCTACCTGCTGTCGGCGATGCAGAGCACGCTGTTCGGCCCGTTCGAACTGGAGACCGACTACGACGTCGGGCCCGCGGCGTTCCACGACGTCGCCCCGCTCGCGGTGCTGCTCGTGGCGATCATCGTGCTGGGCGTCGCGCCCGACATCTTCTTCGAGATGATCCGTGACGCTGCCCTGCCGGTCGTCGAGGGGGTGACCGTCGATGGTTAACGGACTGCCAGCCGTGACGGCGCTGCTGCCGGCGCTGCTCCTGGCGTTCACCGGACTCGCGCTGCTGTTGGTCGACACGATTCGGCCGGACGCGCGGTCGAACACGTCGATGGCGGTCGTCGGCACGTTCGGCTCGCTCGCCGCGCTGGCGGCCACCGTCTGGCTCACCGCGAGCGGCGGCGTGAGCCCGGACGGCGGCGCGGTGCTCCTGTTCGCCGACGCGATCAAGGTGGACACGATGGCGCTGTTCTTCACCGCCATCTTCGCGTCGGTGACCGCGCTGGTCCTCGTCGCCGCGCACGACTACTTCCACGACCACGCCAACCCGGCGGCGTTCTACTCGCTCGTGACGTTCGCCGCGACCGGGATGGCGCTGCTCGCGGCCGCGAACTCGCTCGCGGTCGTGTTCGTCGCCTTAGAGATGGTGTCGCTGCCGTCGTACGTGCTCGTCGCGTACCTCAAGCAGAACCGCGGGAGCGTCGAGGCGGGGCTGAAGTACTTCCTCGTCGGCGCGCTCTCCTCCGCCATCTTCCTGTTCGGCATCTCGCTCGTGTACGCCGCGACGGGCTCGCTGATCCTCGCCGACATCGCGTCGGCGTCGATCGACGGGCTGGCCGGCGTCCTCGGCGTCGGCGTCGTGATGATGATCGGCGGCGTGGCGTTCAAGACCGCCTCCGTCCCGTTCCACTTCTGGGCGCCGGAGGCGTACGAGGGCGCGCCCGCGCCGGTGAGCGCGTTCCTCTCGTCGGCCTCGAAGGCCGCCGGGTTCGTCGTCGCGTTCCGCGTGTTCACCGAGGCGTTCCCGCTGGAGCTGGCGGTGTCGGCGAACGTCGACTGGATGCTCGCCTTCGCGATTCTCGCGGCAGTCACGATGACGCTCGGTAACTTCGCGGCCGCGGTCCAAGAGGAGGTCAAGCGCATGCTCGCGTACTCCTCCATCGGGCACGCCGGGTACGCGCTCATCGGTGTCGCCGCGCTCACGGTCGACGGCCCCGCGAACGGCACCGTCATGGGCGCCGCGATGGCGCACCTGCTCGTCTACGGGTTCATGAACACCGGCGCGTTCCTCTTCGTCGCGATGGCGGAGCGGTGGGGCGTCGGTCGCACCTTCGCGGACTACGCGGGGCTCTGGCGGCGCGCGCCGGTCGCCTCCGTCGCGATGGCCGTGTTCATGTTCTCGCTCGCGGGGCTCCCGCCGTTCGCCGGGTTCTTCTCGAAGTACTTCCTGTTCCAGGCGGCCATCGACAACGGCTTCCTGTGGCTCGCCGGCCTCGGCGCGATAAACAGCGTCGTGTCGCTGTACTACTACAGCCGGGTCGTGAAGGCGCTGTTCCTGGACGACCCCGAGTCGCCGAGCGCGCTCGACGCGATCGACGTGCGGCCGACGGCGCTGTACGCCGCGGTCGTCTTCGCGGCGGTCGCGACGGTGCTGCTCTTACCCGGCTTCGGCCCCGTCATCGAGACGGCCGAGGCGGCGGCGTCCGCGCTGTTCTGAGCGGCCGGTTCCCTTCTCTTTCGACGCGTTCGACGCCCGCAGCGACCGCTCCGTATACGGATGGTTTCGACCGGCGGGCCGGCTCTCGCTCGACGGACCGGCTTTCGCTCCCCGAGCCGCCCGCCGGCGCCCACAGATACTCCCCCGTTCGGCCCCTCGACCCGTCCGTGTCTCGGACTCGCACCTACCGGTGTCTGAACTGCCTCGACGAGGTCGTCACGCGCTCGTTCGACACGTCGCACCTCTCGCGGACCTGCCCGAACTGCGGCTCGTTCGAGCGTTTCGCCAACGAGGCCGTCGTCGAGCGGTTCGAGTCGCTGGAGGCGTCGCCGCCGGGGGATCTCGACTGGGATCGACTGGAGCGGCGCGAGAAGCTGCTGGTCGCCGAGCGGCTCGCTCGCACGGACAAGGAGATCGGGGACTTCGACGTGACCGGCGGCGACGCGACGGAGGCGTAGCCGTCGGGCGCCGCGGCGCTACCGCGCGTACAGCTTCCCGCCGACGAGGTCGGCGAGCCCGACGCCGTCGCCGGGCGTGACGGCCACGTAGGGGTGATCGACCGGGCCGAACACGTCGACGACGCGCCCGACCGTCGAGAGCGACTCGTCGACGACGCTCGCGCCGATCCGCGGGGGGTCCGCTCCGGCGTCGCCGCGGGCGATCGCGAGCCCACCGGCGGTCCGGACGACGGTACCGACGCGCCGCACGGTTACTCCCGGAGCACGCCGAGGTACGCGGCGATCGCCTGAACGAGGTCGTTTTTCGCGGTGTCCTCAGTCCCCTTGACCACGACGGAGCCGCGGGGTTCGAACTCCCGGGAGTAGGTCGCGTCGCGCTCGACGACGGCGTCGTAGCCGACCTGCTGGACGGCCTTCGCGATCTCGTCGACGGTCGGCGCTTCGACCGCCAGGTCCGTCGGGACGCGGCGGCCCTCCGAGCGGGACAGCTCGGCGTCGAAGTAGGCGGGGTAGACGACGTTCTCGACCATACCGGATACCCTCGCGCGCGGCGTAAGGTCGTTTCGGACCGCCGCGGGGTCGCCCTTGCGGTGACGGCCGCTCAGCCCGTGCGGAACTCGAACCGGGCCCCGCCGTCCTCGCCGTCGAGCGCGCGGGCGGTCCAGCCGTGCGCCTCGGCGATGCGCTCGCTGATGGCGAGCCCGAGCCCCGTGCCCGACTCCTCAGTCGTGAAGCCGCTCTCGAACACCCGGTCGGCGTCCTCCGGGAGCCCGATCCCGTCGTCTTCGACGTAGAACCCCAGGATTTCCTCCCCGTCGCCGTCCCGAAGCGTCCCCGCCCCGACGCGGACCGAGAGCGGGTCGTCGGGGGAGTCGCGGCCGTGTTCCACACTATTCCGGAAGACGTTCTCCAACAGCTCGCGCAGCCGCGTCCGGTTCGCCGCCAGCGTCCCGTCGGCCTCGATCGTTAGGCTCGCGTCGCCCGTGTCGACGCTGCCCCACGCCTCGCGCGCGACGTCGGCCAGCGAGACGGACTCCGTCTCGCCGACCGAGCGCCCCTCTCTGGCCAGCGACAGGAGGTCGGCGACGAGCTCGTCCATCCGGTCGATCGCGTCCGCGGCCTTTTCGAGGTGGTCGACGTCGCCCGTCTCGCGAGCGAGGTCGACGTACCCCTCCGCGACCGACAGCGGGTTCCGGAGGTCGTGGGAGACGATGGAGGCGAACTCGTCGAGCCGCTCGTTCTGCCGCCGGAGGGTCTCCTCTCGCTCGCGCCGGTCGGTGACGTCGGTGTAGATGGCGTAGCCCGCCGCGTTGGCGGCGTCGAGGTGGATCGGAATGACGTGGAGGATGAAGTGGCGCGGCCCGTCGGTAGTGGTCCGCGTCACCTCCCGGCGGACGTTCTCGCCGCGCTGTAACCGCTCGTTGAGGTCGTCGGCCTCCGACTCGGCGTCCGGAGGGACGATGTAGTCGTCGATGGACTCGCCGATGACCGTCTCCGGCTCGTACCCGAACGTCGCCTCGAACGCCTCGTTCACCTGGCGGACGATCGGGTCGCCGTCGGCGTAATCGTACGCGATGGCGGGGTCGGGAACGTTCGTGAACAGCGCGAGCAGCCGGTCCCGCTCGGCCCTGAGCGTCTCGGTGACGTCGATCCGATCGAGGGTCTCCTCGAGGTGGGAGGCGAGCAGCTCCGCCGACCGGCGGTCGGCGTCGTCGAACTCGCCGCCGCTGCCGGTATCGTCGCTCGCGAGCTGGAAGACGACGTCGTCGCCCACGGGGACGGTGAGCACCGTGTCGAACCGGCTCTCGGGGTTCGGGTTCGGGGCGATCGAGGCGTCGCCGGTCCGGACGGCCCTGCCGGCCACGCCGGTCCCGACGCGGACCCGGTTGCAGTCCTCGACGGGCGTCCCGCTGGAGGCGACCACGGGTTCGACCCACTCCCCGTCGCGGACCGCGACCACGCTCTGGTATTCGGGGAACACCTGCTCGGCGACCGCGACGGTCGCCCGGTACGCCTCGTCGACCGACCTGACGGCGGCGAGCTCGGCCATCCCGGCGTTGAGCTGCTCGATCCGCGAGGGGGTCCGCGTCGGCGCCGACCGGACGACGGACCGTCGGTTCCGACCGATCAGCCACGAGACCGTCTCCGAGAGCGCATCGGGAGAGCCCGCGACCGCGTCCACGAGCGGGTCGGTCGCGACGCGGCCCGTCGGGTCGTCGACGTACGCGACCACGACGCCGACGCGATCGACCGCCCGGACCCGGTCGAGCCCCGCCTCGTCGACGACGACGACCGTCACGTCGGCCCCGGCGAGGCGGGAGTCGTCGACGCCGTCCGGGGCGGCGGCGTGCGTCTCGACCGCACCGCCGTCGTCGGATTCGCGGCGCTCGGCGCCGAGGAGGGACCCCAGGACGCCGGGTGGGCCGGGGGGCGCGGGGGGCCCCAGGAAGCAGGGGTGGGGGCCCCACCGGGAGAGGTGACAGAATATGGATAAGGGACCCCCAGC